>JARGGA010000158.1 GCA_029210805.1 Candidatus Thorarchaeota archaeon | reverse complement strand
TGACTGCGGCACGACTCTCTCGGAACTGGCATCTCCTCCATCATATCAATGAGTGCATAGACACTTCCTCAAGTCCAACTAATGTTGTGTGGTTGGATCTTATGGGGGACTACAAGACTGATGAACTACTTGAGAAACGCTTCGGTCTTGAAGCCTTACACAGAGAGGGAATGATACCTCAGGAGATGTATCGAGACCTCGCCAATACTCTCTGGTCAACCAGGTTCTTGGATCTTAGTCATAACATCAACGAGGTCCTAAAAGAAGGAAGTGACGCATTCGACAAGCTATGTTTCAACATCTCAGCATTCTTACCCGAGATGAAGGAAGGAGAATATATTGTGGTCCTTGATGGGTGGGAGGACTTTCTAGGGATGGTACCCGGGCATCAGCAGTATCTCGTTCGAGCTCTTGAGCAGAAACTGCTAGACACACTCCCTCAGTCCGACATCAACGTCATCTGGATCGATGGAGGGACTCATCACACTCGAATGAACATTCACTACCAGAGAAAGTGTGTTACACCGCTCAGGTATGATTCTCCCCGTAAGACACATCTTGACGAAATTATATACAATCTTCCGACACCTCCAAGACAGTTCTGGTGGATGAACCCACAGGAAGAGGACGTCAGGATCATTGTGCAGGACACACCCACTCAGGCAACTCCTTGGGAGGTCGCAATCCAAGTCCCTCAACTCATTGGATTCACTGAAACCTTCAGAGGTCTCACAAGAAGGGACGGCATTGTTGCACCTGAAGATGTGATTCGGGATGTTATCAAGGTCCAATCAATGCATGGCAGAGGAGTAACCCTCTCCAGTATTGCTCTGTCTGTTGAACAGATTTCAACTGACTCTTTGCCCAATCTTCTTGATCATGCACTGGCCCTTGTTCCAAGTGTCCTTAGACAGAGAGAAACAGCTCCTGACGATGAACCGAAAGAGGAAACTCTTGAGAGAGCCCCTCAATGGCATACCGCTCTCCAGTATGTGAGCTCAGCAGGCAGTTCCACTCTGAGTGATAGACTGGGCATTGATGTAACACGACCACCACCAAGACCACGAGGAACAAATCGATATGTAGACACACTCTCAACATCCAAGGATGACGGGATAACGAGACCATGGCGGTATGACCAGACTCCCCAACAGATTCCCGATGACGACAATGAATCTCATCCAACTACCTATACTCCCTTGGGAGAAGACCTTAAGATTACAGAGATTGATACCATCAAGACCCGTGAACATGAACTACGACGACTCTATTGTGCAACCAAGTATCTGAAGGACCAGAAGTATGTTTCAAAAACATTGAGAGGATGTTGTAAGAAGATAGAACGATACTGTGCGAAGCAGTTCTCCCTCATACGAGAGAATCCCAACTTGAAGACATCCAAGTTCTTCCTTGAAGCTCTTCGTAGGGTCAAGAATATCATCTTTGAAGACCCACAACGGTCAGATGTCTGGAATTCACTCCTTTCTCTCAGAGAAAAACTCCCTGCTCTCTTGAATTCGCAAAACAGAGATCTTCTCCAAGATGTAATTGATGATAATTCTGCCCTCTTCACACTCTATGGAAACAATCTGTTTCTAGCAGTTTTGGTTGCACTAGGTACAAACAAAGCGTCACTTGCTGAACATCTATGGACCCCCATTGCTGAGTGGACCTTCTATCAGATAGGGATGGACACAAATGATGATGAAGTGAGAACGGTCTACAGCTTTCAAGTAATCCTCTCCAATCTCAGGTCACGTATCAAGACACTCTCACACCTCGAACTCCCTGAGAAAGTATCGGATCAGAGCCAGATCGGTGCGGTCATCTGGAAAGAATCCGAGTTCGGGTTCGACGCATTGCTCCTCATTCCTCGTGAGGATGGTTACATCACAGGTCTTATCTCAGGACTCCGAGATAGATGGATTCCACCCAAATATCACTCGTGCAAGACTACTCCTCAGAATCTGAAGGAATTTACTAATGAGGTTCTTTTATCCACCGACAGGACACCCATTGTGATAACCATGGTCCAAGAAACCCAAGTCCTCTGGGTTCCAGTAATGGATAAGGACGATAATCTCCAATGGTTCTCATTCTCTTTTGTGCATGGCAAGCCGGGTGGACGACGGAATAGCATTCCTTGGCTTAAATTAGAACCAACAGTTCCGCTTATGGTTCCCGGTAGTGTACCGACGATTCCTGATTCAATTGATGAAACACTTAAGAAACTAGCACGAGTCAAACATAGGATCATATCAGTAGAGTTGACTGTGAGTGTTAACAGAGATTTGAAAGTCTTTGAGGTCGAGCTAGAGAGTGGCTCATTCAACGAACACCTTGAGTTCACAAGAACCAAGGAACTCGTCCAGTTCCTTCGAACTCCAGTCCATACTAGTCCAGGATATCGCTCACAACAAGACACACTCACCTGGGACTATCTGAAAGACATTGACTATAATGATTCCTTATCGTTCCTCAAACCCCTTGTTCACCAGAGTAGGTTCTTTCCTGATGAATTTCATGTTCCAAGGACCTGTAGAGAACTTCTTGCAGCAACCAATGGAGATGATATCACCATGATGGTAAGACCTGAAGGAAAGCACTTCCGGGTTGAGATTAAGGACCTACCACGAACATCTCCTCTGAAAAGACTAGAAAAGATAGAATTGGGTTTTCATTCACTGGGCTTGTTGACTGAGTGCAATGAACTATACGACCCTCTGAAGAGGACCATACATTCTGTCAACCTTAACATCAATGCCATCATGGGTCATACTTCCTCAAAGATACAGTTGTATCCTAGACTTAAGGAGGCGTTAGAAGAAGCTGATCCCGATGAGTTTGATTGGTCACAAGATATATGGAGGCTGAGTGCGCAAATTCGGAAGAATAAGGTGTACTGGTCGATTCTTTCAGGAACCACAAAAAATGCATGGTTGAGAAAGAGCTTCGAATATGTATTGTCTGAAGTTCGATCTCCAGATGATGCGATCAAGGCATTCAAAGAAGAGATTGAAAATGTCATTCCGCTCTCAAATTTAGGCAATCTGGATGATAAACTTGAAACTCTAGAGTCAACTCTTAGGGAGAGATATCAAGAGAGGCTTGCGCACAGGAATGAAGATGATAGCGAAATGGAGATTGAGCAGGGGAATGATGAAAGTATTCAGGCCAATATGAATGGGTTCTTCTCTTATGGAGGAGTAGAATTCAAGACAGATAATTCGGGAAGTAACATTGTTGTAGTCAATCTCGTAACAGATGATGATATCTACATTGAGATCCTGATTTGCAGAATCCAACAATATTTGGAATGGATGCAACTTGCAGGAGGAGTAGAACCAACCAGTGTTGACGCTGAAATTTCCACTCAGCTCACTCCCTATAGAATCAGAGATGCCAGTATTATAAAAATCGCAGGGGATGTTAAGAACCTTCTAATGAAAGCAGGTATCAAGTTCTTCGAGCAGTAGTTTCTTCTTTATCGACGTATCCACGTCATAAAATGCAGATTGATTGGACCAGAAATTGTCTATACTACGCTCGTGCAACTTCGACCTTTTTCATGCGCAGTCCGCCACCCTTGATACCTTGGAGGGTGTGTCCACAGTCAGCGCACTTCATTTTGATCAAGGTCTTCTTTGTTGTCTTTGCAAAACGTTTCTGAATGGGCTTTGGAAATGAGCCATATCCCTTCTTCTTTCGCTCCACTCTCAGTACGCCCTGTCGCATTGTGCTTTCCTTGCCTTTTTTATAGATCTGTAACTGATGTTCAGTATGTTTGTTACAGCGAGGGCAGTATTTGTTGAGCTTGTTGGAGATTTGCATTACTAATCGCCCCGATTAAGAGTGAGTTGTACTCGTTTCGAGTTTGGATTTGCTTCTTAACCTTATCGTTCTGTGATAAGTTTCACCAGTAAATTCTGAATATTGGAGCCTCACAGACCAAGGTTATTCATAGAGCATTATATCTTAAATCGTTAAGAAGTAGCGGCCCATGACCTTGGAACCCAGAAGACCACAGGAAGGACATTCCGCCCATGATGATGGGAGTGGTCAGATGTATGTCATGGAGCATGGTAGTGCCGAGGCATCTGAGAGCAAACCTGAGATGGAGCCACAGTCAGAGGAGCAAGAAGAATCTCCTGAGGCCACCTCAGAAAAGCCCCGTCAAGAAGGTACAGATGAGCCTGAAGGAACGGAAAAAGAGCGTGAGGCGGGGGAACCCCAAAAAGAAACTAAACGCCAAGAACCAGAGGCTGAACCTCAGAATGAGGTGGAAAAAGAATCACAAGAAAGACCCCACGACGTTATGAATCAGGAAGTGCCTGAAACAGGGGTGAAATCTACTCCATCAAAGGAGGAAGAACAAGATCGAGAGAAGACCACGCCTTCACCTCCTGAAGAGAAGGAAAAGAGCTCTGAAGAAACCAAGGAAAAGGGGGAGGATGCTGACGCCAAGAAGTCAACTACCGAGAACCCCTCTCGGAAGAAGCTTGAAGATCATGAACCATCGCCATATTTTCCCAATGGCATGCCTAAGAGGGAAGTTATGATTCCAGAAACAAAAGAAGGTCAAAATGAGCATGAAGAAAATTGGCTTAGGAGTGAATGGGATAAACTAACTGAGGAAGAGAAGGAAAAATATCGAAAAACCTACGAGAAATTACTTGAAACGGAAGAGGACCTTGAATATCTAGTTAAGAAACATGGTTTTGAGCACCTCTTGGAGGATGAAGAAACAGCCGAAGAGATAGCACGGTACCTCGACTTCCGAAAGAGGTTACGAGAAGAACTTGAAACCGGGTCAAGTGAGGAAGAGGCAGTTAGCAAGGTCGCAGAGGAATTGGGTATTGATAATGAACTTGCTTTTGACTGGGCTCAGTATGAATCATTACCCGAACCAATAAAGGAGATACTCGGGAAAGAGGGCTGGTGGGTATGGAGTGAAGGCAAACGTGCTTACTTTGAATCGTTCTACCCTCAATCAATAGAAGAACTTCATGAATATTTGGAAGGAAGAACGGATATCACAGCAGAGGAAATTGAAGTCATTGAAGCTTGGCTTGAGATACGACTGCTGTGGAAAAAGAAAGAAATTAACTATATTGTAAGGAAAGGCTTTCCTCTCTTTCACCGTAACCAGATTAGAAAACTCAGTGAGAAATATAACATCCCTGTATATGTTATTCGAGGGTGGCTCCATGGAAGTATGGCACCTCCCGTGATAAAGGCGTTCAAGATTGCAAAGATTGCCAGTATTATCCTATCAGAAACTAATGAAACCAAGCCATCCAAACGATGGAGTAAAGATATGGATCACAGTCCAAGAATAACAAGAGTCATGAAGAAAATTGAGGGGCTTTCAAGTTGGGACGATGTTGAAAGAATGCTGATTACAATTTATCCAGAATCCGAATACAAAAAACACAGATTATTTCAAGTCCGCAAACAGATTGTGATTAACTTCTTTCTTACACTTCAAGAGGCGAAAAGGGGCGGAACAATCACTGGAATTGCTAAGAGAATTGGTATTTCTAGGAAACAAGTGTCTGCCACATTGAACGGACAAATTCCCTATTACATCCGGTTGGTTCTACCTTCTTTTAGAAGAAGCTCAACAATGCCAATTCTTTCCTTCCTGGTGAAAATGACAGTACCAGAGATTCTTGGGGAGCGAATGAATACAAGTCAACAATTCCTAGAGTATGCATCTGAGAAATTTCCTCACTTGCTAACCAGAAATAACAGTTCCGACCTTATTGCAAAAATAGAAGCATACTTTGCTCTTTACACCAGACTTCATGAGCAACACATAATCTCTGCAGGACAAATATCCTCCTTGGCAAAGGAATTCAATCTTACCAAATCAAATGTAAAAGCATGGATATGTGATGGTGTGATGCCCGAATTATTCGAACTGGTAAATCGCTCCTATTCGCGTTCAGATATCGAAACGAAACTGAGAGATTTTCTGGACCAATTGAATGGAATTACAACATTGGATGAAATGGATTACCGACTCTCAACTCTCTATTTTTCCGACGTTTATTCTACAATGAAAGGTTACAAAACAAGTCGAAAAAACTCGGAAAGATTCTTCCACATGTTGGAAACCCTACTTAGATACATGAAAAGTCCCTCAAGTAATCCTTTACCAAAAGGGATTCTAACTAAACTCCATTGTACTGCTATCCCCAAGTTAGTAAAGAATGCTGCAAGTATTCCAATAGAATCGCCTCAACAAAACATGAAGTGGCTGCCACTGGATTATGATAATACCGGAAAATCAAAAAGGTTCATTCAGGTTCCAGAAAAAATAACCTCAGAGTTGGATATAGTCAATGTTCTTAGCCAATTAACCTCATTGAAAAGCCCCAAAGTTTCAGAATATGAGAAAAGATTCGATAAAATGTCGAAAGCCATAGCATTGATGTACCTCTTGGGACTCTTTGTTGCCGATGGGTGGTTTGGAACGAAATCTCAACCAACAACAAGTACGTTTCTCAGTGCAGCAACAAAGTATGATTTTTGCAATGATTTGGGTGATGCGTTCTGCTACACGTTAGGATTATTGGGAATACCTGCGAAATGGGACCGAGATGAACCAACCGATTCTGGATTTCAACGAAGATGGATCAGTGGGAGTTCAATGCTACTCAACTGGATTCGGAGGTGTTTGCTAGGAATGACATCTAAGAAAACAAAGAGTAAAATTCCTCTTAGTGCAGATTGGTTGTTTTTCATGCCTAGGGAATGGAGATTGGCGTTGCTTCAAGGTCTTGCTGATGGTGACGGTTGGGCTAGTATACAGAATCAATATATTGGAATTGCTACAGCTGTAAATCAAGCATTTATGAAGAAACTATTTTCATCTTTAGGTATTGGATCTAGAACATATTCGAAACGCGTTCAATCGGATAAAAAAGAAGATATCAAGAAAGCCCGAAAATTACCAATGTTCAAGCATGCTTTTACAAGACAAGACAATCTCAGAGCACTTGACAAGATGTTGGATTCGATGAAAGGTAATCGTATGAGTGAGTCTGAAAAAGCCATAATAATTAAACTTCACAAACGGGGTTTCAGGGTGGGTAAAATTGTAGAAATTCTTTGGAGGAAATATATAATTGCTCGTAGACCTGATGCAGTTAGGGCGTATATTAGACGACATGAAAAACAAGAGAAAGATAGCTAGCAGACTGAGAGAGTATGCACTGTATGTGCATTGCACCGAGG
>JARGGA010000157.1 GCA_029210805.1 Candidatus Thorarchaeota archaeon | reverse complement strand
CCCTCATTCTCGGTAGGCGGAGAATCGCGCCCATTTACAAATCGCGACAAGAAAGGGCAATGTCAGCCCTGTGCCACGGCAGTTTGTCATATTGTTGTCCTCTATCCAAGCGTTGTTCTGAGAGGGATCGTGCACTAGAGATACTTGGTTTGACCAATGATGATTACAAGCACCTCAAGGGTGATGCACATCATAAATTCCTAGATGCCTCCAAAGGCGGTACACCATCTTTAGATGATTGGAGACAGAATCCACCTGAAAGAACAGCCAATCGCCCAGCTTCAGACAGAGGGTTTGGAGGAGATGACTATCGCAGAGATTTCGATGCACTGGATAGGGCACTAGAATCCAGTCAATCTGCATCACAAAACAGAACTCAGAGATGGAATCAAGGAACACACTCACCTCCAAGAACCACGCGCGATACGAGTTTCACAAGAAGCAGCAGCACAAGCCCATTCACCGATGTATCCATGGATGGCTGTTTGATGGATGAAATGCAACGGGCTACAAGAGAAGCTGCATCAGGAAGTACATGTAGGATTGGAACCGATGCTACTATCGAAGGAATTGGATCGCTCTTTGCACAAGGTGAACTTAGTCCCTTCACTGATGAAGCACAACGTGAAACAGGAAGACTAAGTTTCTGCTTCTCTTGTGGAAGAACATTTGAGCCTAATACGAAGGTCTGTCCTTATTGCAGCGCGCCACAGTAAGAATGAATCATTAGTAATTGCCAATTGCGGATTCTCTTCGGCGCGAATAATCGCTAGGATAATGGAACGTAGTTACAATACGTTCAATACCAGCATCCTTTGCCAGAGCCTTAAGCTCGTGCACTTGTTCCAATGTTGTAACGCCCCATCTGAAGAGGGATGCGCGTCCACCACGTCGTGTAAATTCATTTGTGAAGTAAAGCGATTCAACTAGGTCCGTGTATTGACTTGTGCCCTTAGCTGGCAATAGAGGAGACCATGGAAACAGATTGATGAGCACATTTCCTGTGGTTTCGCCTATCTTTGCATAATCATAACCGTATTCTTTCTTCCCACCCTCTGAAAGACCTGTTTCTGGATCAAGAAGAACTTCGACAGCAAGGCGTAGAGGCTCTTCGCGTTCAGTTGCTTCATCGGCTTCACGGGCGGCTGCTTGGAGAACAGTCAGTCCCTCGTGAACTTTCTCGCTTCTCCACTGATGCCATTTTGCATGATATTCCGGATTTTCTGTAATGTAAGCATAGGTCAGTCGATTGGGCTCTTGATTGACCAATGGTGCAAAATCATTACGACAACGGTCACAAAAACAGAAGTGATCGCGAATGAATCCGGTGCCAAACAAGAGGATTTCCTCGATTGGATATGAGCCAATCTCTTTAACAACTTCGGCACCATATTCCCAGAATTCGGGTCTGTTGGGACATATCTGATGTTCCATTTTCTGGCCGGTTGCTGTCATCGTGATGTATTTCGGATCGCGAGCGAAATATGTGTCTGTGTACAGATCCATACCGATTACAGATTTGATACCGAGTGCGTGTGTTAGCTCGACCCATTCTTCGAAGAACTGAACATGTTTTTCCTCAACAGGAGCAGTTCGACTTGGATACATTGCATAGCCAGTCGGACCTTTCCCAATCATGCCTACACCATCCATGTAAGAGGCATAGGTTGATAGGAATTCCTTGGCGGACATCTCGACGTCATCAGGTTTCAGAACAATGACCATTTTCTGCATGAAGAACTCACGGTAGTTCAGTTTCATATTGTAGAGCCCCGTCGCTAATTGTGGAAATCTTATGGATGTTAGGTTGGTTCTAGCTCGACGTTCGCTAAAAGGGTTTCTTCGTCGTCCTCATTGCTAATTAAAAGAACTGGTCTAAGGTTGTGAATCCCATCAAGCCTTCAAAATCAAGTCCAACTGCATCTAGAACCTGTCCAAAAACGGATTTTAGGGTATCAATATACTTCTCCTTGTCAATCCAATAACTTTGCTTCTTTGCTATCGAAACCGGAAGCACTCCCTCACCATCTTTTGTTTTGATGTATTCGATTATTGACCCAGCACCCACTTCCTCTTCACACATTTTTGCCGCGCGTACATGCTGTGGTTGAACATCTCCATAGCTCTCAAGGGATTTTGTTAGTTGAACTCGAAATGCAAGTTCATCAGGAGCGTACGCCTCTGCTTTCCCCTCGAGTCGATCAATGACCCTAAAGACAATCTTCCTAATTTCATCACGAGCGATTTCGAACCCTTCAGTATTATCCACCTTCGCGAGGACTTCAAGCATCTCACGAAATGCATTCTGCACAAAAAGAGGTGTGTTCCTCTTCTTTCCGCTGAGCCCTTTAACTTCAACATATCCAGAATCGTATACGCCGATGTAGTTCTTTTTCCTATCGGAGAGGGCTACATATTTGTAGGTCTTCTCAGCTTCAAGATCGATACCTAATTCTTTGCGGGACCATGCAATCATTTCGTCTTGCTGGTCCTTGGAGGGATTGTCAAGAAACACAGAATCCGTGTCGCCATAAAGGACCTGAACACCCATAGATTCAGCTTTTTCCTTCAAACGCATAATGGCATTCCGCCCATATGCAGTAACACTCTCAGCTGCGGGCATGCAGAATAACTCAAAGTGTTGTGCACCTGTAACTCCGTAGCTATTGTGTACAACAATTCCATTTGTTCCCACGAATAATCCATTCTTGGTTTCCAAATCAAAGGTTTCTTCTGTATTTTCACTTTTCTCAATGGACCGTATTCTAACGGGGTGTGTACCATTGAAATCAACCAAGCCTCGTCCATACCTCTTGTATTTCAAACCTTTTGTTTCTACAATACGATACATGTCTTCCTCATGATGAAGTGATGCATGTATCCCCAATGCACCCAGTAGCATTAGGATGTCATATGCTAGCTGACGACTAGATGAAGAATACCGTTTTTCTCCCCGTCTGTTGAAATTTCCGTCACCCTTGAAGAATGTGTCCAATAATGCCCTTGCTCTAGATTTATCTAGTAAATGGAGTGGGATTCTCTTATGCTCTGATCCTTTTCCGCAAAGAGTTTCCAGAAGAGCCGATAAAACCTTGGAATGTATAACGTAATCCTTCTCACTGTAAATAGCATATGGAAGACTCATTTTCTTCAGTAAGGATCCGATTTCACTGAAATGAGCTGGATTAGCTTGCTTACACTGAGATATTGAAACCCGATTAACTCCTGCATGACCCTCAGACAAGTACCATCCCATTAGGGAAAAGAAATCACTGTCTAAGTCAACTATGATATTCTGCCATTTCCCTGCTTCTCGCCACCTTTCGTTGGTATCAACTAGCTTAATGTATACAGGGATATTTGCAGAGGCATGTAGTCGAATCATTTTCTTGGCTTTTTCAGAGAGGTTGTCCCATTTTGCCCGATAGCATTTGCTTACTTTCGAGTATCTGAATTCTTGGTTTATTATGGAGATTAAGGGGTTGTCAGTTTTTTGCGTCTTACGATAAGAAAACTTGCTATAGTCGCTTCTATTAATACCAATATGAATTGACTCTACAGGGATGATGTCAGGAATGAACAGTTTTTCAGGAGGGGATGAAGATAGGGGAATTCGCTCGTGTATAAGGAGCTCATCATCGATTTGTAAATCTTCAGCAGCCGTATATTCAAGTTTCAATGGTTTTTTGCAAATTGCTTCACGATTGTCTCGCTCATGTTTTGGAAGAAGCTTAGGGAGAACATGGTTAGGTGTACAGCGAAGATTTCGACCATCACGAAGCTGGATATTCAAAATGGGTGCTTTCCCGCTGTTTTGAAATCCAACAATCGGTACAAAGACTGATTGGCCAAAAGTGGGAGACCCCCATTCGTTATCGATACTCAAAATTTCATAATCTTTCCAGTTGTCTTCTAATGTGCCAATAGCCCTTTTTGATATAATAGCATCCGAATTTCGGATTAATACTTCCTCATGAAATGGAAGACATGCATTGACAAAAACTTTGAGCGCTTTTTCAACAACAGTATACCAATTGCGTATCCCCTTGTCTAACGATTTATCTTTGCTTTTGCCCTTGAACCAGTTTACTCTTGTGTCACGGAAGAAACCAATTGTTTCACTAATCATTCCGCGATTGACCTTACAAGTCCAATGATCGGTTTCAGGCACTCTGTTATCTGTGGCATTCTTGCATTCTTCGTGTGGACAATCAACAGTTTCGTAGCTGATATTATGAGTCTTCATTATTGTTGGATATAGACTTGCAAAGTCCAGAACGGTTGCATTGAAATGGACTCCTGCTTTGGGCTCGATTACTATAGCACCCTTGAATGCCTTATCCTTGATCATTGCTTCAGTTTGAGCAGCACTTGTCTTGAGCAATTCGATTTCTTGCTGCTGAGGAATAATGATGTTCCGGGACCTATGTTCTTGTCTGAATAGAGATTGAATCCAGCTGGAAATACCAAATCTTGTGACATCCTCCATAGAAAGGCGAGATATTCGCATAAGGAGTATAATTAGACGGAGTAGAAGATTTTCCTCAAACTGGGTTATTTCCATCGTTATCTTTGAATCAAGCCAGCAGTAATGAGCTAGCTCATTATATGGAAGGTCATTGATACTCGTACTTAGATCTAATTTTCCAATACCAAGAAGCCCCTGACCAATCGCATCAAGACTGCTTCGTTCATAGGCGCCCGAGAGGGCGTATAGTCTGATTGATGGGTTCTTTAAGAACCTGTAAAGGTCCACATGGATTCCACCTCGCATAATGGCAATGTCACGTCCAAGTCGGATAGGACAATCGTTATTGAGATCAATCTTGAGACGCTCTGCTCGATGATAGAGATAATTCAAGTCAAAGGTATCACCAACAAATGTAAGAACAATGGGATACTTGTCAATGACTCTAAAAGCTTGAAGCAGCATCTCGGCTTCACTATCAAAATAAACAATGGCACCCGGTGGTTCCAGTTCCTTTGGGAAGTTTGAGCCCTTTTCGCCTTCTGGATGGCCATCCCTTCGAAGAACGAAGCACTTATTGAGAGATTCATTATCAGTCAGACCAATTGCTGTAACTTGTTGTTCTGCTAGTTGAGGATCTGGAATACGATTTGCAACAGGAGCATGAACCTCGATATCAATTGCTATTCGTTTTATATCTGGAACACCAGTGAAAAACATGGGGGCATACAGCTGGACTATTCGTTCTAGTCCCTTTACATCTCCGATTGTTTTCTTAAACTGATTAAGCGTGACAGAATCAACATCAGGTTCGCAACGAACTAGGTTGCCATTCTCTATCTTGTATGGGAGTCCAGGGACGAGATTCAAATCATATGTGTAGCAATTACGATATCTGATGGCAGCCTCCCATGCATGACTAATCGTTTGCATGTCAGGGGTGTGCTCGACTAGCATATCCCTAATGGCGCCTTGACCACCACCAATGCTGAGTGGATCATTAGCCATAACCTTGGTCATCTTACGAGATGTATCTCGTAGAAGGTCACGGAGTTCAACATCCTTACTTCCAAAATACCCTCTGTGATTTCCCACTTTGTTTTGGACAACCTGGGAAGGAAAATCTGTGTAAAGGTAAGGCTTGTGACCTGTATTATCATACCATAATTGAATGGTCTTGCTTGCTGGGTCATATAGTCTAATAACAGCCTTCTTCAAATAGCCTTCGTAATCAACAGATAGTAAATAGGATGGACCAAGATTTCTAGGCGTTTCTCTATGACCAGCAGGATGTGTTCTGGAGGTGGTTGGTGCTGAGTATACCGAATCGCGAATTTCTTCCAATTCATCAAAGTCCATATCCTCGAATCCCGAAGTGTCTGAGGCATTGAGAGAATCCGATTTCTTTTTGACAGGTTTAGGGTCTTTTGGAGTATCAGCTGGTGATGATTTTTCCTGTTTCTTTGCTGAGTCAGAAGATCTACTATCAGACCCAAAGAAATCTTCTAGGCTTGATTGTGCGTCTTCATCTTTGTTGTTTTTTTCCAAGGCCACTCAAATTAGATGGTCGATGTTGCCCTGATAAGCACTTCCAATTTGACAACATAGGCCGCAGCGCGTTCTTCATTAGTAGGCATTGTGTTCCTAAGAATATGGTAACTACAAAAGTAACTCAAGCGGTAAAGACGATCATTGCCAGATTGGACCCCGGGGAGGATGTGCTTGAAACACTCGAGAGTCTTGTTTTGGAGCATAATGTTCATGCTGGCCACATGATGCTCATTGGAGCAATATCAGGAGCAACTCTTGGGTATTTTGACATACACAAAAAAGAGTACAGGAGTTTTACAATATCTGAAGATCTAGAAGTTACATCATGCATTGGAAATGTTGCCTTCACAAAGGACGGAACACCAATAGTCCATGCACATATGGTAGTCGCAGATGAGAAGGGCGCATCATATAGTGGGCATCTAATGAAAGGTTGCATAGTATCAGTAACAATAGAGGTCGTTTTAACCGTGCTTGGCGGAGAACTCTTACGCGTCGTTGATGACAGATTTGGACTGAATCTACTAAAGCTGCATTAAGCATCCCTAAGACGGACTGCCACTTTGTCCAATTCCTCTCTCGATGCCATTTGGTTCCGATAATCCTTTGGGAAGCGAAAGCCGAATTCATCTCCCTTTGCTCGGGGTATGGCATGGAAGTGTAAATGGGGTATCTCCTGACCCGCATCAGGACCGTTAGCTACAGTGTTTAGAACCCCAACCGGTTTGTACACAGTATGCACCCTTCTGGTCAGCTCAGCGATTTTTACTCCCAAATGTGCCGCAACTTCAGATGAAACATCCAGCATGTTCGTAAAGTGTTCCTTCGGAATTAATAAGCAGTGACCTTCACGAACAGGAAAAACATCCATGAATGCCATACAGACATCATCTTCGAATATAATGGATGCAGGAATATCTCCCTTCACTATCTTACAAAAAATGCAATCTTCTTTCGTCATATTGGTGAAATTAAACTTCACAGAGATAAAACATTCGAAATTTAAGACAAGGGCATCCCCACAAATCTCATTAGTTCTTCTCGTAGAATGTCGATTATTGGGCGAGAAGGTGTGCCATTTGAGCGGACGAAGAAACTTAGTATATTTTGATCAAACACAAAACGAAAGAGGGCGCATAGATTCTACCTATTCGGATCTTGCCAAACTTCTGAAGGACAACGATTACGATGTAGAAGCCTATACGGAGTTCATGATTCTGCCCAAGAGTTTAGAG
>JARGGA010000156.1 GCA_029210805.1 Candidatus Thorarchaeota archaeon | reverse complement strand
AGTGCATTCTCAATTTTATTTATGCCAATCTTGGCAGCTACACTCTCATCCATTGCGAGCATAGGTCCACCACAGCAACGTGTTTTTCCGACATAATCCACTGACTTTCCACCAGCAGCTTCAACGAGTCTATCCAAAATTGTCGGATTTTCAGGATCATCAACCTGTACTATTTCATGAGGTCTTGTTACATGGCATCCGTAGTGAGCGGCCATCTTGACGCCTTGGTAGGGACGTACCACGGCCTTTTGGATTGAAGGAATTCCTATTTCCTCGTTCAAAATCTGAAGCAAATGAAATACTCGCACTTTTCCTGTGTACTTCAAACCCTCTTCTGCAAGAAGGGAATTAACTTCATCCCGAAGCCTGCTATCATTGTCAAGAAGGTGTTTGTTGTGCTTTAAGGAACCTGAACAAGCGCCGCACAATGCAAGAATATCGTGGCCGGCCTTTTCAGCAAGTGCGAGAATTCGGCCACCCATTGCAACAAATGCGGTTCGTGATAGCGATTCAACATATTGAGCACCACAGCAGTTTGTATCTTTGAAGTCCAATGTTTCTATACCAAATTTCTTCAATACTGCAATTGATGCAGCTTCATATGCGGGAAGCCTAACGGGAGTTGTGCATCCTCTATAAAGAAGTATCTTCTTCATTCTTTGTTCTCCTTGAAGTACTTGTCACGTAGAAGCTTAACGAAGGTATCATTCATACACAGATCAGTTTCAAGTCCCAAATCATCACGCTCATCTTCAACAAAATCAGAGTATGCGTCTTTCAACATCCAACCATCTTCAAGAACAGTATCGGTTGTTTTGCGGAATACATTGGGAATGTATCCCTCTTGAGCGGCAATTATTCGAACTGCATGGAATATCTCTGCAGGACTGACTCCTTCCTGGCAATTTTCCTCACACATTCTACAAGTCATGCAGAACCATGGTTGTTCACTCCTGAGAACCTCATCACGTTTCCCGATGAGTATCTTTTGTATTATCTGGCGCGGTCGGTACTTCTCTGAAGCACGAGCCACCATGCAACTTGCTGTACAAATGCCGCATTGAATGCACTTGTTGAGGGCTTCACCTCCGGGAACGGAGGCGACTTCCCTTGCAAAGGAAGAAGTAGGAACATGAATTGCGTCTGCCATAGGTTACACCTTGCTAACGAGTCGGTCCACTAGCTGAAACACCAAATTCTGATGCAAGCGTTCCGCCGAGAAAATGAATATAGAGTTGCTGATATCGAACAACGTCATTAAACAGGAACATCATGTATCGGAATCGGACACCTCTGTTCTAATGTGTATCAAAATCGTGCATGTTCTGAGAATATGCGAAAAAAACACTACTTTCAAATTTCCATTGTCCCTTCAGTGTCTTGTTCCAAATTGATACTGAAACGATTGATACGTTTACTAACAAGACGTTCATAGCTGATTGTTCCGTCAAACAGCTCCACGAGAGTTCTTGCTACGTAGAGATCAAGCTCAATCGTAGGGGATTGTGGTACAGTTTGACTCTCAAGGAATTCCTGATACATTGAAGATATCTCATCGCCAACGCAATCGATTCGAGTGATGACTCGACCATTCTTCTTTTCATATGTAATTGTTATATGGAGTTCTTCATGAAGTCGAGTTCTTACAAAGAAAGACAGCAAGCTAAGAATAGCAACATCCAACATTTCCTCGGCAAGTACGTTAACATCGGTGCTTACTCTGAAATTAATACGGAATGCATCCGGGTTCAGAAGTTTTGATGATAAGTCCATAGAATTTGAGATGATCCTCGCCAATGATACAGACTTCCTTTCAATATCCGCTGCATCTTTTGCCTGAGATAGTTTAGTTACTTGAGCATTCAATAGAGTGGCTTCTCTTGCAATCTCCATTGCAGAACGCCTGTGGTCGCCAGTGTCGGATCCGCTTTCTTCGGCTATTTGTAGAAGGTCAAGATAGACCAAAAGACCCTGCAGGAGATTGCCCATTTTGTGTGTCCATATACCAAGATAGAACTCACTCTCTTGTTTGGAATCTGATAGTTCCTTGGTCCGTTCAGCAACTGTATTTTCAAGTTGTTTGCGAGGTTCAATAATGGCAGTGGAGAGCATTGCTATGGCTATTAGCGCAAAACCTGTGGCGACAGACCCAACCCAAATGATTTCTGCAAACTGATACGGATTTTCTAACACGACAACTAGCACTAATGCAAATAGCCAGAAGAACATTGCACTTGTTGATGCTAATAATACTCTATTTCGTGTTCTAAGCCATTCACTGAGGTATTTCAAAAACGAGATTGACATAAACACTCCAAGAACGAGAATCATAATCCATCCTGTTGCAGTAAGTCCTCCTAAACCTCCGGAAGGTTCAGTAGAAACGAATACAGGTTCACGACTCAGCAAAAACCAGAATGCTACCAATGGGAAAAGCACAATACCTGATAGAAAGCTAACAATACGAATCTTGAGGGTAATAATAGCCTCTCCCGAGAATGCCCCTGCAAGACCACTGACCATTAGGACCATACCCCATGCAATAGCTATAGAACGATTTCGATTTCTATCTGCAAATGGAGACCATAAATCAAAGGAGGGGTGGGAAACAAGAAACATGATAGACACTATAACAGCATCAAATGCCATCAAGAGAAGAACCAAGTATCTTACAGATCTTTGTTGAAAGTAATGGATAAGACAATGTGCAAAAATCATGCTTGCAGTAGCTAGAATAGAAGATATCAGAAGTGTAAGAGAAATTGCAGTTAGTTGAGGAGAAATGACATTCCAGATTTGGCCGCTAAAAGACACCAGAAGAAGGTAACCAGCAACATAGAGAGTAACGGCTAGGATTATCAATTCCATTACATCAAGTTTCTTTCGTATGCTAGTTCCCAAAATGTTTCAACTGCCTCAAGCAATAGAAACATCAATGAAATATAGTATTAGAATGTACTTTGTCTATCTTGCGGCAGTCATCAACAATCGCATAACCCCTGTTCTGAGATCTTCTTCAGACAGGAATCCCGTGAGTTGTTCATCACCCATTTGAATTGTTGGCAAAGCAGGAAGGTCATCTTCACTAACTCCTGCGGAGGGATCGTCTATATTAATGACATTCACCGCAGACTTACTAATTCCTAATTCTATCAATATCAAACTGAGAGTATCAAATACCGGACCGCAAAAAACGCAGTGATCCGATTTGTAGAAGGTGATTTCTGGGAGTTCAGCCTTATCTTGCCACTTGGTTAGAATCACAACAAATTTGCTACCGGCGGAGGGATTACCTTTTACAACATCTTCAACCCAAATTCGTCCACCTAGGTGTGAGATGTATCGGTCAGCAACTGTCAACCCCAATCCTTTTCCTACTATCTGACTGTTAACGTCATGAGTCCTTCTGAAGATATGCTGCTTCTGCACATCTTCGATACCGGGTCCTTTATCTTCGAATTCCAATTTCACTTCTCTTCCGAAGTCCTGCAGTTCAGCTCGTACCGCTATCTCAACGGGTTCTTTGTCATCATAAGTCATTGAGTTATGCAGGATATTGAAGAACACATTATGTAGAAAAGCATGTCCAGTTACGTCATACCCTTCTTCAGGTATATCTGACTCAAACTTTAAGGTCTTTCCTTCAAAATCCCTACCGACTTCTAATGTAGCACGACGAATGTGTGATCTAAGATTCACTTTATTAGATTCAGGAGGTGCGCTGTCGAGGGATAGTAAGACACCCATATTCACAATAAGCCGTGCAGCTCTTCTAAGATTCCATGAAGAGTCGCGGATTAGTGCCATTTCTCTATCGGTCATCTTAAGGGAGAGTTTCAAATCCTCAAGTGCAAACAGGACGCTTTGGAGAATTATGTTTAGATCACTTGTCATTAATTCAAAATAGAGATTGGCACGTTCGCTTTCCTCTCTGAGTTTTTGCTCAGCATTTCTCCTTCGTGTAATCTGTACAGCAGTCAAACCAATCTCTGCAGGTCTCTCGGACTCAGGATTCAACGATCTGGATGAAACGCTTACCCACACTGAACGCCCTTCGCAATGTTTCAGCTCAAGTTCAATTCCTTCAACGTTCTTACCACGCAGTACTTCACTGATGATTGCCGCGCTTGGGTCGTACTCCTCAGAATCCGGAATGTCTGCAAGAAAATCGCCTAGGTTACTGCCTATGATTCCATCAGCACTGCACCCAAGTAATTCTTCCGTAGCTTGATTTACTTGGTTTATTACTCCATCACTATTCAGAGTAATGTAGGGTACTGGAGAAAGGTCATAGAGTGACGCAAACCGCTGTTCTAGTTGCGTTACTGCTTCCTCTAAAGCGATTTGTCTGGTGATATCGCGAACCGCAGCAAGTACTGCAGGTCCATCTCCTATTGTGATGACTGTAGGATTAATTTCAACATGTAGTATGTCGCCTTCTTTCGTCTTAAGACGCGTATTGAATTTCGTAGGATTATCACCAGTTGAGAGTGCCTCGATTGCAGCCTCATTATGTCGACGTGAGAGTGTATCCACGAGGTGCTCAAAATCCATATCCATCAAAGTATCCTCATCATATCCAACCATGTTAGCAAAATGGTCGTTTACAATGATAATATCCTCTTCTTGAATGACAAGCATGCCATCATGAACAACATTCATGATATGGCTTAGCCATTCTGTGGCTTCTTTCACGTCTGACATATAGGGACACCTCTCTTTTTTCCTACTACTCTCATCTAGATAAACAAACGCCATGCAAATGAAAGACAAAAAAGCGAACTATTCCCTGCACAAACTAGAGTTATGACATATGAAAATTCGAGTTGTGGGCTTGATTGTGCTCATACTATTTGCTGGTGGGATGTTAGAGTCACCAGCGCAAGTATGTGCTATAGAAAATCAAAACCAATTACAACCGACTTCCGAATTATCTATCGAGGCCCAAACTTCAGACCCCATTATCTATGTCAATACTGAATCGGGGTTTCAAACCCTTGGTTTTCCTGGCAATGGCACAGAAACGAATCCCTACAGAATTGAGAACTATGGCATCACATCAAGTAGTGTTTGTATCAGTATCATTGGCACAACATCATTCTTCATGATACGAAATTGCACTTTCAAGGGTATTGGAACTGGCGTGAGGTTCTCACTTATCTCAAACGGTAGAATTGAAAATTGCACCTTTCTAGGATATGGAACTGGAATTAAGGCACGTTATTCAGACAATAGTTCAATTGAATCCTGTTATTTCCCAGATGTTGAAGTTGGTATGATGATAGAAGATAGCAGCAACATCAACATCACGGATGTAAACGTAAATACGGAAAATTACAGAAGGGACCCAATTGGAGTACACATAATTCATTCATCCCAGGTTCTACTAGCTAATTCGTCCATTTCTGATAATAGTGGCTACTCCAGCGGAGTTGGAGTTAGATTAGAAAACACCAATGATAGTGTAATTCACAAACTTCTGATAGAGGGAGTTGACAGAGGTATAGAGGGCATGGGATCCCAGAGAATCTACAGTTCGAATATTATTATATTGAAAGCTAATTGTGGCATTTTGTGGGGTATGTCAGAAGACTCATTTTTCGAAGATTGTTTAATTTCCATAATTAGCTCATACGCGAACCCGTTACGTCTCTATGACTCAAGTTCAACCGGTTTCCAGAATTGCATATTTATCTGCCTTTACGAAGGATCTATCGATATTTGGGATTCAGAACTCTGTTCATTTATCAACTGCTCTATGGAAAACTCAACAGTAAATATTAAGGGGAATATTCAATCTGCGTGGGTCCATTCATTCATTGATGTTACCATTGATGGTTTGTTATTAGGATACTATCGAACAAAATCCAACTTGACTGTAGATTTATCGAAATTCTCACAAATCATCATTGTAGATAGTGAAAGTCTAAATCTAAACCCCACAGAAGTAGACTCAGTCATGGCGGCCATAGATGTTGCATTCTCATCAAACATCACGATTCAGAATGTTCGATGGCCCATGGATCAGAAGGGATCAATTGGAATTATGTCAAGTAATAACGTGACGTTGATAAATAGCTCACTTTCCTCTACAGAAGGATCCCTGTCTATCGTGAGGTCTCATTATTCACGAGTTTCAAATATCTCGTCAGACTCAACTGCCCTTTGGATTATTGAAAGTACGGGATGTATAATCGAAGAGTCATCTTTCAGCAGAATAGAGATTGACGAGTCTTTTGATTGCACATTCCGAAATTCCCGATTCATGTCCGAATATATCTCAGCGTATCTGATGGAATCCACAAACTGCCGCTTCAATAATATTCAGTTCGCATCGCCTATCGATGTGTATGGACGATTCAAATTGCACTGGGACCATATTTTTGAAAATGTCACAATTGCTGGTTTCCCCCTAGGGTATTTCTTTGAATCCAACAACTCGTTAATCAATTCAAATGATTTTGGATATCTGTATCTCTACTACTGCAACAACAACACTATACAAGGTGATGAAAGATCGAATCTCTACAGCTGCAGGATAGAGCATAGCAACAATTTGGTTATTGAAAACTTGGAATTTGAGGAACAAGGTTATAGTCCACTTTACTTATGGGATTGTAATGGTGTTACATTGAGAGATTTGGTGTTCAAAGTAGACCAGGATTTCTGGTTGATTGATTCAGATTTTATTGCTCTGGAATCATGCGAAATGATTGATAATATGATTGACATCTTTGGCGGTTCACATATTACAATAGAAGAAAATGCATTCACCAATTGTTCGCTGTTCATAAATGGCCTCTTCAATGCTACTTTCGTGGAGAATGATTTCAGGGAATGTGTAGTAGAAGGGTCATATCTCAGCGCTGTGACAATTTCCAATAACCGGTTTGTTTCAGAATTAAGTGGCTTTATTGGAGTCGTGCTAACTCAGTGCTCCATCATAGGGAACGAATTTGAGTGTCATGGAATTGCAGTAGATATAGAATTTTCAGACGATTTAATCATTGCTTACAATTCTATTAACGGAGCGCTTGAAGGCATTAATATGACGGACTCTCGTCTCTTGAGGGTTTATCGAAATATCATATCAGATTGCAGGTTAGCAGGCATTGTCCTTTCTAATTCGGAGGCATGTGAAATTCGGGGGAACCAGATTGCTCGAACGATATCTTATGGCGATACGGGAGGAAATGGGATTTCAATTGAATACTGCACAGATATGCTATGCACCATGAATATTCTTCTTGGAAAT
>JARGGA010000155.1 GCA_029210805.1 Candidatus Thorarchaeota archaeon | reverse complement strand
TTTCACGAGATGATAAGAGTTCCAGTCCTGTCATCATTCCTTGGTGAATATTATTTAGGTCATGACTCATTAGATCTAAGAGGAACTCATTGAATTTCGTAGACTCTTCTACCTCTTTCTGTGCGTTCCGTCTTTTTGTAATGTCTATAAACATCCCAAGAACTGCCGTTTCTGATTTATATTGGATTCTAGATCCATAAACCTCAAACCAAACAATCTCCCCATTTTTTCGAACTGCTCTGAATTCATGAACTAAAGGAACTGGACGATTCTGGAATCTGTCTTGGAACCTCTTGAAGAAAGAAGCTTGATCTTCAGGATGTACTATTCTGTAGACTTCCTCTCCTCTCCATTCGGTCATTTCCTTCTTATCATATCCTAACATTTTTTCAATTGAATCATTGATATAATCAAGTCTTAGCGGATTTCCCATGGCTATTGCTATTCCAAGTACTGATTGCTCAGCAACTGCCCGATACTTCTCCTCACTCTCTTTCAATGCCTGTAGAATTCGATTTTTCTCTTCTGAGGATGAGTCTTCTTGAAGTCCTTCTTTCATATTCGAATTGATGAATTGGGCACACCTTTATTAAAATACTTTCGTTGTTAAGATAATCTGATTATCGTACACCATTGGCTAACACTCAATTGGAGTTCATCTAGTCAATCACCTATGAAAAAGCGAATGAAAATGCTGCAGCTTGCGTATATCGAGAAAGAGATTCAATCATGCAAGCTGCATTTATGCGCACTAGAATTTGTTCTTTATACTCCGTTGATTCAGATATAGGACGATTATAATATTCAGGATCAAAGCAACCCAAGGAATGCCTCCTGGGGACCCAAAAATGCCTAAGACATCCAAGACGATGATCAAGAGATTGAATATAGCAAAAAGGATATCAGCAAACCACGCCCATTTAGCCAAAGTGAAGAGACCTAATCCCAGAACGATATAGATGAGCGCAACGATTAGGATGGAATAAGGTATGCTACTTAATAGATTGCTCAGTAGAATCCAGCTAAACTCTGATAAGAGGGGAGTTGACCCCAAGAATAAAAGAAGGCCTGTTAGGAAATTCAATATTGCAAGAATAATAATGCCAAGAGGGACACGAGCCATTTTTTAAAACTCCAATACTGCGTTATCCTCTTGCATTTTCATGGATAATACTTCGTATACAACCAAGTTAGTGATGTGGTTTCTGATTCCGTTCCATTCTTCCCTCAAACATGTGCTCATAGAAGCGTGATAATCATTCCCCATTGACCAACACTCAGTTGGAGTTCATCCCTAAACTCCTTCACGAATCCTTCCTCAACACGGATACGTGAGTTTACCATGACCTGTCTTATCTGATCATTCCAAAGAACGAGAGTGATTGAGCCTGTGTCATCCGAAACTACCACATCGGCCACCTTGAGTTCTTCACCTGTCTTTCTTGATGTTACGTTACGTGGATTCGAGATATTATCAACATGTCCCTCAATGATGACTCTCTGTTGTTCATTGTGAAGGTCTCCTATTCTTGACATTGACCTTGGAAATCCGTCTTTGATTCTTTTCTCGTAGTAGTTTCCACTCCAAGTAGGATAATCATGAGTCATTCCAATCTTCACAAATCCTAGACTCTGGTAGAATGGATTTGTTCTTGTATTCCACTCTGGGGTCCCTAGTGCCCACAGATCAGCTGAAGGATATTTTTCCCAGATGAGTTCGAATGCCTTTGTAGCTATGCCTTTCCTCATGTAGTCTAAGTCAATCCAAATCCTTTCGCAAACCTGATATCCGGGACCTCTGTTTCCGACAATAAACCCTCCAGCGATTTCTGATCCGCTGAGTATATTTCTATATTGCAGCCATTTGTTGTTTATCGCATTAATATTCCATTCAATCGAATCATACCCCGGCGGTCCGCCTGGGGCTGGTTCACCGTATTCTGAGTCAGAATCAAAGGCTCTCTTACATGATTCTGTTAGACTCTCGGCGTCTTCGACTTCTGCCTTTTTGAGTGAAACTCCATCTACATTAACCACAGATATCACCGACAATACTAGTGGATAAACCATGCTATCTTTTCTTCTCTCGATAATTGCGAGATTATGATAGACCTGCTATTAGACTGGTTCATCTAGTTGTGCAGAGGGTCAAGAACCTGCATTAGGATATTCTGAATTCTTAGTTAATTCGGGTGATTAATTGCTCATCTTTGAGCAGTTTTCGAAAGTGAGTTCCATATTCCACTCTCGTATCTGAGTATGTTTATGACCTCATTCAGTTTTGCTTTTGCTAAATCACTATCCCCTCTGAAAATGTAGCAGATTAGAAAAGGATGCTCTGCTCACATCAGCAATGTGTATTCACCAAATCTAATTTGATTGAGTTGTTTGGCTAAAAACTCGCTGCTATATGTTGATATTGCAGTAAGGTATCCGCTCACAAGATTATCATCCATCCTAAAATAGGGCTCAAATACTCTTGATATCAGATTCAAACCTGCTTCCTCGGACATTAACATGAATTGCACGGGGTGTTCTTCAGAAAGAGTATCAAAGCTACTAAAGGAATTCATTTTCCTACTTTCTCCACAACAGTCTGATTGCAGATTTCCTGAGCATCATGTTTTAGTATATCTGAAACATAGCCACATCTAGCCGGTCTTCTGAAAGTCAAACAATTGTCAGAGAGTGCTCAGGTGTTACTGTCCTATATCGCCCTTATTCTTGATTCTCTTGGACGGGAGGAACTCATAGAGGAGTTGCTTTCTGAGGGATATATATTCCGCTCGACTGAATCCACAACTCTTTTCATCCAGGATGCTGACTATTCTCTGAGTGGATGCCATGAACGGTTTCAGTATATCAGAATACCATGATAGTTCAGAGATATATCGCAAGCTTGATGTTTTAATGCAACAACCAGTTCTCAAACTCAAGGAAACTGCATTGAAGCAATATCTCCAATACTTTGAGGAGAAGTGCAACAAATCGAAAGAGATGATTACTGAAGCTAAGAAGTTTATTCCTGGTGGTGTGCAGCATAATCTTGCGTTCAACTATCCATTCCCAATTGTAGTTGAGAAAGCACATGGAGCATATCTATGGGATGCTGACGGAAATCAGTATATCGACTTCCTGCAAGCTGGCGGTCCCATTATCCTTGGCAACAACTATCAACCAGTACGGGAGAAGGTGATTGCACTCATCAATGAATGCGGCCCGGTGACAGGGCTCTTTTCAGAATACGAGTTGAAGCTCGCGAGAGAGATAAACAAGCACATGCCATCCATTGAGATGTTCCGCATGCTCGGGAGTGGAACTGAATCTGTAATGGCTGCAATCCGATTGGCAAGATTGGCTACAGGGAAGAAGAAAGTCATCAAGATGGGCGGCGCCTACCATGGTTGGAGTGACCAGATGGTTTACGGTTTACACATTCCGGGAACTGGAGGTTTTGAAGCACATGGTATCCCAGGAATATGCAGAAAACACACACATGAAGTCTATCCCAATGATATTGATGCACTAAAGAAAAAGATGTCAAGTAACAGAATCCGTGGAGGCACAGCGGCTGTTATTGTTGAACCTGTAGGACCAGAATCTGGAACTCGACCTGTAGACAAAGACCACAATCAACAGATTCGAGAATTATGTGACCAATACGATTCGCTTCTCATATTTGATGAAGTAGTGACTTTCGGTCGAATAGGTCTCTCAGGAGCGCAAGGGTACTTTGGAGTGAAACCCGATCTCACAACTTTTGGAAAGGTTGTTGCAGGAGGATACCCTGCAGCTGGAGGTTTGGGTGGTAGTAGAGACCTTATGGGTTATCTAGCAGCAGGGATTGAGGGTGGAAAGAAGAGAGTATATGTTGGAGGGACTCTGGCTGCGAATCCAATGAGTTCTGCGGCTGGGTACTACACCATCAAGGAGATTGAGCGAACGAATGCCTGCGAGATTGCGGGAAAGGCTGCAGATCGTCTTACGAAAGGTTTCAAGAATATCATTGATGATTTGAACCTCCCCTTTGTTGCCTACAATCAGGGAGCAATAGCTCATCTAGAGACCGCTGGTACCATGTTCATAAAGATCAATCTCCCTCGTGATGTAATCAGGATTAAATCCATACTTAGGGAAATCAAAGTCAGGCAGCATTTCATGGAAGAGATGGGAGCTGCGTACATGGCTGAGGGAATCGTTACTTTGGCAGGGTCTCGTATGTACACAAGCCTTGCTGATACTGATGAAGTGATCGATGATGCCTTGGAGAGATTTGGTCGAGTCTTGAAGAATATTGAACCCGCAAAACTGAACGTCACTTAGAGGTGAATATAGTGGAGCTTAAGTATGTCATCGCTCACGACGTAGGAACTAGTAGTGTGAAGACTGTTCTGATTGATTCGACAGGTAAAGTGTTGGGTCATTCGATTGAAGAGTATCCTCTACATACTCCTCGACCGGGTTGGGTCGAGCAGGACCCTGCTGATTATTGGGATGCCATTGTCAAAGCGACCAGACGCGTTGTTGAGAATTCTCAATTTGTTATGAATGACCTCGTTGGAATAATCTTCACAACTCAGGCCATGGGCATAATTCCAGTAGATGGTGATGGAAACGTGCTTCATCCAAACATCTCTTGGGTGGATGGAAGGGCCGAGAAACAGGCAAAGCAGATAATGCGAAAAATTGGCGGGTCCAAGATTTTCAAATCACTCATTGGGATTGAGATCACTGGAAAGGATGTGGTCTGTAAGCTACTCTGGATAAAACAGGAGCGTCCTGAGCTTTACGAGAAGACCGACTTGTTCCTTGATGTGAATGGCTATCTGAAATTCCGTGCAACAGGTGAGAAAGTTACTGAGTGGTCCGGAGCTTGTTCGTACTCTTTCGATTTGAAGAAGAAAGAATGGGACAGCATGATCTTCAAACTGATTGGAGTTGACAAATCTAAACTTCCTCCACTAGTTCGGTCAGTTGACAGCGTAGGTAATGGTCTGACAAAATCTGCTGCAGATGATCTGGGCTTACCTGAAGGCACTCCAGTGTTCGGAGGGTGCGATGATACTCAGTCTGCTCTTGTAGGTTCTACTGCAGTTGATGAAGGCGAGGCTCACATCTATCTCGGAACGTCTGCATGGTTTGGTGTTGCCAGCGAGAATGCGCCCAAGTTCAAGAATGGTGCAGTAACTCTTCAGAGTGCTGATCCTGATAAGAACATTGTAGTAGGCATAACTGAGTCTGCTGGTATCATTTTGGAATGGGTTTCAAAGGAACTCTACAAGGGAATGAAACTCGACCCGAACGATGATGAGGTATTCCATCTCATGGACCAAGAGATTGCATCGGTTTCTCCAGGTTCGGATTATCTGATATTCACACCATGGGTCCTTGGCGAGAGATGTCCAGTAAGCACAACAACAACTCGAGGCACCATCTTCAATCTCGGCCTTGAACATAAGAGGGCGCATATCATTCGTGCGATTGACGAGGGAGTAGCATACAATCTTAGATGGATAATCGAGAACTTTGAGTCTGATTTTGGATTCAAGATATCAAACATCAAAGTTGTTGGAGGAGGGTCTCTTAGCAAGGAATGGATGCAGATTCTTGCAGATGTGACAAAGCGGGAGATTGAGACCGTGGAACAGCCAAAGTTTGCTGGGTCCATTGGAGCTGCGATGACCGCATTTGTTGGTGCAGGAATCTTTCCTGAATTTAGAACTGTGAAAGATATAGTAAAGGTCACTGGGACTTTTAATCCGAAGGAAGAAAACTTCGAATCCAAACGGAATAAAGTAGTTTTCTTCCTAACAATCCAAACGGAACTGCCATCATCTGCATATCTTCCATGATTATCTCTGAGTCATTCTCTCTCATCAGGGTACAATTGGCCTGAGGCATATTTTCAGTAAAATTGAGTATATCTGGAATTGGATCGAGATGGTCTACGCAAGCAATGATCTTTTGTCCTTCATCGACATTGTCAAGGAATCTTGTAAAATTCTCCATGTACTCCGAAAAAGCACCGCTCACTAATTTCCGTTCTAGAACATATGGGTTTTCGTCACCAATTTCAATCCCCCATACCAAGTCTGAACCTGCATGAACTGGAGAACAGACCAGAAGCTGCATAATGAGAATACATGGAATTGCCATTAATAGAACTGTCCTCATGCAGGTTCCCCTTGACTCTCCATGCATCACTCTTCTAATAAATTGAAGGCATTCCAAAAATCAAGATCCTTCTTTGTTCCAAGGCACCTAATTGGTGTTCTTTTTGGCAATAGAAAATAGTAGGAATATGCACATTTTATAGAAATTTACAAAGACTAGGCTATATCTTCTTGATTCTTCATCATAAAACCTCATACCTACAATATTATTGAAATCCAATTGTCGGCAAATCTTTTTGAGATTTCCTGACTATCATGATTTTCATTGCTTGCAAATAAGGACGATTAGAACGGAAAGCATCCTTTCAGTATTGCATACATAAGATACGCACGTATGTCATCTATTTGAGGCAATCCTGAAATTAGTTGGTCGCACACACGAATTGTCGGAAGCGTGACCATCCCAGGAAAATCGCAGGCGCATACAACTCCTGATGAAATATTCACTTCTGTAACTACATCATATCCAACGCCAAAATCCGCGAGTGCGTTGATTATGATCTCTCGTGCCCCATCACAGAAAGCACAGTTGTCTCCTGTATACAGAACCACGCAACCAGCTCTTCCGCATTCTGTAAGCTTTTGATCCGCAAGCACAGAAGCTGATATCGTGTTTGTCGTCATAGTAATCCACAGTATCCTGAGGAAATCCCCAATATAACGGAGTGCAGTGAATCTCTTGGTTATTAGGATCCATCAAGAGCCAGTGAACGCCACTTCTATTCGATTCTTTATTATGCCTAGGATTTGAGGTATTTTGGACCATCAAGCTGTCTAGTGTCTTACACATCTTTACAATTACCAATCTTAAC
Source organism: Candidatus Thorarchaeota archaeon (assembly GCA_029210805.1). Lineage (GTDB taxonomy): Archaea > Asgardarchaeota > Thorarchaeia > Thorarchaeales > Thorarchaeaceae > MP5-2226. The sequence continues at coordinate 290 of JARGGA010000155.1, read as the reverse complement.
AATTGGCCAATATCGTTTGAAGTTTCTGATTCCTGTCGCCCCTGAGAAATATTAAGGACTAATGCACATGGCTATAAGGGAATAATTTACAGAATGTCCTACAGGAACAGCAAGTAAGATGCGCCTTCTCCGAATGAGTTTGTAATTGGTCTATCCTTTTCGCCCTCGCAAGATGAATTCGCCTTTTTTTGACAGCCTGTAATCAATTATGCATATTGCATAAGTGAGTGATACAAATGAGTTACGACAGAGAGCCTGTTGAGGCTACAGTGGCTGAGCTTAAGCCACGA
>JARGGA010000154.1 GCA_029210805.1 Candidatus Thorarchaeota archaeon | reverse complement strand
TTCCTCCATGTCCTTGTATATCAGCAAGCAATGACTTCATGTCTCTAGGATCAGCAATGCACACCAATGAACTACCCATTAGGTAGGAACAGACCATAGTCAGAGTCAATCCATAGCTATGATACCAAGGCAGAGCCCCAATGAAACATTCCTTTCCGGGGATCATCTTCTCTGGTGTTCCTCCACCCTTAGGCTCCAATTGAATCCATTCATCCATCTGCATGGCGTTGCTGTAAATATTGAGATGTGTTAGCGACGCACCTTTTGGTGTGCCGGTAGTACCACCAGTGTACAGAATAAGCGCTAAGTCCTCCTTTGGATTTATGCTGACATCCGGTGCCTTTGGTTCATATTCTGCGATTATATTATCATAAAATATGGTTCCTTCTTCGTATGCAGGAGCTTTTGGAATCTTTCCAAAGAGACCTCCAATCACTGCTTTAGCCTTTGGAAGGAAACTCTTGACGCTACAGACAACAATTGTTTCAACACCAGTGTCCTTTATGGCTTCATATGCAGTTGGTGTAAAAGCTGGATGGTCCAATACGAACACAGCTTTTGCACCTGAATCCTTCAGCTGGAATTTCAGTTCTCCCGCTTTATACTGTGGATTACAGGTGACTGTTGTTGCACCAGTCTTTAGAATTCCAAAGAATACTGGTGGATAATGTGGTACATTGGGCATGAAGATAGCAACTCTATCTCCCTTCCCTATACCCTTACTCGTAAGGAAATTCGCTATTCGATCCGCATGATCCTTCACATCTGCAAAGGAGTTAGCAACTCCAGAAAAGATGGTTGAAGGAGAATCCGGATGTTTAGCGGCTATCTTGTCTAGCAGCGCAAAGAGTGGCTCATCAGGATAGTCAATTGACTTCTTAACCGTTGATGGCCATCTTGTCTTGTGCCATGGCATTTCTTCCATATGTTTCGTCTCCAAACTCTCTCGAATTATTATGGGTATTTCAACCCACCATATCCATCTCTTACTGCAATCGTGGTTGATATGTCCTTCCCTCCATCGGAAATTCTCGATATTTCATTGAAAAATGGTCATTTTCAAGGTCCAACACAACAGATAAGACTGCAAAAGCGAGAGGAGTAACACTCCTATGATACATTAGCAGGATGGCGATTGCATTTGAGCTATGGAGAAGTCATTGAAACCTCAACACAGCGTCTTCGAAACCTGACACAAAAGGGTAGTACAATTGTGGGATATCTCTATCCTCATACGCCCATTGAATTACTAATGGCACACGGATTGACGCCTTCTCTCATGCGTGTTAATCCCTCTGCCACAGCTGGCTTTGAGGATAGTCTTCAGACATTCTCCTGTTCCTTTACAAGGAACATGTATTCCCAACGCGCAAATGGAGAATTGTCCTCCTTGAGTGGGGTCCTCTTTCCTGGAAACACCTGTGACGCACTGCAAAATGTTGCAGATGTTTGGCGCTATCGTTTCCCAGATGACAAGATACTGAGAGTAACATATCCAGCTACTACACAGACAGAGCATGCTGTAGATTTCTTGGCCAACGAATTGAGAATATTGAGTGAGAACATCACCGAAACATTTGGAACGTCTATCTCTGCCACAGAGCTATCTGATGCGGCATCTCTTGTAAATGACTTTCGAGAAATCATGCAATTTCTATATGCTGCACGTGTTTACGATTCAAATGTCATTTCTTACACTGAATTGGTGGGAATGCTGCGTGATTTTCTTACCGCACCTGAAAGAGGCATCGTTGATGATATGGAGGATAGATTTAGATCTGTACGTCAGATATTAGAGATTAACGGGCATCTGAAATCCGCCGATCTATTAAAGGATGGACTCCTGAGAAGAGATTTGGAAAAGGTTGTTGTACCCATACCACAAGATGGTCCGAAGATAGTCATTGCTGGTGGAATGATTGAGCCGCAGGCAATTGCATCCCTCGTGAACGACCTCGACGGCGTGTCGGATAGCATAATCGCATTAGATCTTCTTAGTTTTGGCTATAAGACAGTCTTTACTCCCAAGACATTGATACCTCCGAACCAGAAAGGACCCAAACCCATAGGATCTGCACCTGAACCGCATTATGAAGGCCCATTCAAAGCCATAGCACGAGCAATTCTTGGAGCACCTCTCGAACCTACGCAAGAAGGCCTTTCAGATAGATTGGCTTTTCTCAGACAGTTGTTTGTGAAAGTTGGTGCAAATGGACTTGTTGTGTGTGAGCAGTCCTTCTGCGACCCAGATGAATTTGAGGCACCCTCCTTAGAAAAAGCCGCAGAAGATGTTGGGATTCCTTCTTTGCGTTTTCCAATAGACCCTGAACTCTCTGATAGAGGGCGACTTGAGGGAAGGTTGCAGACATTTCTAGAAACGATTGAAGATAGGGAGGTTGGCTGAAGATGACTGAAGAAAAAGCTTACAGGCGACTTGAAACATCTAAACAACTTCAACAGCTTTCTTTCATGCATATGCTTGAAGGTCACAACGCCAGCGAAGAAGGCAAGCTCACATGGGTTACATCCGGTTTCCCTGTGGAAATTCCAGTTGCTATGGATGTTGGAGTGGTTTACCCTGAGCAATATGCAGCAGTAGTAGGAGCGAACAAAGTTGGTCCAGCAGTCTGTGGATTTGCAGAAGATTATGGCTATTCTAATGAATTATGTTCCTATGCTCGAGCAAGCATTGGATCTGTGTTAAAACCATCCGAGAGTCCCTTGGAAGGACTTCCAAAGCCTCAAGCACTTCTTGCATGTAACAATATTTGCGGAACGGTTCTCAGGTGGTATGATGCGGTTTCCGAACTCACGGGAGCTCCTGTCCATCTCTTTGATACTCCTGCTTTGGATGTAGACCAGCAACCGCATCATATTGAATATGTGCGTCATGGAATTGAAAGTCTAGTAGAGTTCCTATCAACTACCTTTGGAGCAGAACTAACTGAAGAGCGTCTGCAGGAAACAGCTGTCCTTTCTTCAAAAGCTATCAAACTCTGGGGAAAATCCCTAGAAGCTTGTAAGACCAAACCAACACCCTTGAACTGTGCAGATCGATTTCTTACAATGGCCCCAGTAGTGTCTTCGAGAGGAAAGGAGTATTGTGTAGACTTCTACCAGACTCTCTATGATGAAGTGGAAGGTCGTATGAAAGAAGGGACCGGTGCAATCAAGGATGAGAAAGTCCGACTCCTCTGGGATAATATTCCTCCTTGGTTCCAGATATTCCGATTCTTCAATGGAATGGCACAGAGAGGAGTCGCCTTTCCCGCAGATACCTATACTCATGCATGGTCCAGCGCTATTGAAGGTGATGACCTCTATGGTAGTGTCGCTCAAATTTACAGCAATGTGTACTTGAACAAAGGACTGGAAGCAAAGGCTGACAAGATGGAACAGCTCATCAATGATTATGACCTCGATGGATTCATGATGTTCTCTGTGCGATCTTGTAAGAGGTACTCCCTTGGGCAGATGATAACAAAAGAGATTGTTACTGAGAGAACTGGTGTACCTGGTGTTATTGTGGAGGGGGATCAAGTTGACAGCAGAGTCTTTAATGAAGCACAAGTACAGACGAGGGTTGACGCCTTGCTGGAAATGTTACTTTAAGACAATCTCTCTTGAATAGGAACATTCTATCTCCTAAGATTATCGGTCTTCATCGTAACTCAAGACAGAATCCCAACCTAAGGATTCAAGGAGTCCTTCATCTATCCTGATTCCCATCTTCTCTTCGACTCGTCTTAGTACAGTCTGCTTATCTGGGAATGCAACCTCCTCTCTATCATCAAGTGGTCGTAAAATTGCTTCAATGATGGGATGAGTAGCTAGACGCAATCTCACTACAATAGAGTAAAAGACCTCTTTGTCCTTCTGAACTTCACTGTCAATCTTTTCCCATAGTTCATGAATTTCATTAGGAGATACAGGGAGTCTTGGTACGAGGTCACTCATACAACGCTCCTTAACTACTTCTGCTGTAAGGTGCTGCCAAAAGTCCTTGAAGATTTTGAGACCACCTTTTCTAATCCAGAACTGAGTTCTATCTACCTCCTTGTATGTCCTAGAACCACCCTCTCCAATTATTGGCACTCTATTTACATACCCCCAGTCCACACCTTGCACTGTACCTTATTTTCGAGCAATTATCAGAAAAGTTCCACTGTCTGATTCAACAAGGGGACCAATCCTGATAATATGATCATCGGGTGAGTCACTGTTTCCCCTCCATTTTACACGTGCTTCGAAACAAGCTTGTCGCCATTCTGGAATCTCATAGTTGATGGTCTTCTCTCTCAGAAGTTTAGTCAGAAAGATCGCCAAGTCAATATTATTCCCGATTCCCATGGTACACAATTATCCCATATCTATTCTAGTTACAACTATTGCCGAATCCTTATAGCTCTTTCTAGCCAACATAATCCGTAACAGGATACCAGTTAGTTTCTCTTGCTGCGCAAAACATCTCCTTAGATATCAGCATCCAGAACGTAGCCCTGTGTGCATCTCCCTTTTCACCATTCAGACAGGCTACACTATAGTGAGTCCAAAAGACAAAGCCCTTCATGTCTGGATGAGAATGCTCCTTCTCGATCTCTGTGAAGATCAACAGACCATGAGCAACCCTCATTGCATAGGTTCCCTCTCTCAAGAGTTCCCATTGCCAGTTCAAAACAGCCTTATCAGCCTCTATCCTCTCACCCTGAATGTCCGCGAGCGCGTCCTCAAAGTCCTCATATCCTTCAAACCTCATAACTCCAACTCCTATTGTTGAAGGCTATCTATCATCGGAGCCATGGTAGGAGGGATATAGGGGAGGGCACCCCAAAATTAGTGCTCCTCAGGACAACCTACCACATTCTTATTCGAACCAACTCATATAAACACCACAAGTATCAACCATATTATCCCCGCATGGAACTATCATATTATTTCTAGGAGGTTATATACTTCACTTCCCCAAGAATCCATGTAGGAGCGTATTGGAACCAATGAAATCTGATACTGAGTTAATGAGTTTTGGAGCTGAAGTCTATGGTCTTGAACCAGTCTTCAGTGCCTCAAAGTGGAATGCAGGTGGATGTGGTGACTGGGCACTTGATGAGCAGTTCCTTGTTGACTATCCACATGAAGCAAAGCAATACCTGAAGGACATCAAAAGGATGGGTGAGGTTTGCATACTGTGCCTCTGGATTTTCCTGATTTTCCACCTTTCCCCATTCTTTCACCTCCTTCTACCAAGATTTGTCCTCCCTTACTCATGAGTGCTTTTCTGCTTTTCCTTCAGGAATCGATTCTGATACAAGATTCATGAATAAGAATTGCATAGGTGTAGTAGATTAGGTCGTGGATCTGCACGAGTCCACTAAATGAATTACGAACCAATCATTAAACAGGAATCAGTTATGTTGGGTATTAAACGAATTACGAATTATGTAGAGAATTGGTGCAATGGCCTGAGAAGAAACCTGACATTTCACAGTACCATACTGCTGACAGTATGGAATTATATAGAAGGTATGCACAATCATTCTCGGCAGGTACATGGACTAGTTTTGTAATATACCCTCATTACACAAACTCCCCCCTCCTACCACGATTCCCATGGGCCTGTCACTTCTTCTTGAGAGGCTAGAAAGGTTTGGAGGTTCTAATTTCTTCTTGAATGAATTTTCCAAGGAACTCTTCAGCAAGCTTGGAGTGAGTGAGATCGCTGAGATAGGTGTTGAACAAATCGGAGACAAATTTAGACTCATGGATATCTTCAGGAAGTTCTCTATACCCAGTGGGAATCAATTCACGAAGAGAATGCTTGTCGCGGCATCTCTACGAACAGGTGTCAGAGAATATCTTGAACTCTGTCTTGAGGTCATAACCGAGTTTGCCTTCGATAATTTCATGTCGGATGCACGTATCATGAACTTCTTCGGTCTTGACGTCGATGTCCATAGACCATTCGGTGGAAACGAGTTGGTCTTCGGAATAATGATTACTATGACCATCATGGGAGGAATGGACGGTTCGAGCGACGGTATAGAGATGAATTCGATGAGCAGGAGTGGTAAGATAGGCTATGCGATAATGTTGGGCCAACTTGCAGTCATGAGCCCAATGCTATATGGGAACAGTCAGTTGATTAGCATAGTTGAGGGATAGTAGAAGGAGGTAATTTCCTCTGATTAGCCAAAAGGAATGTGAGTTTGCGTCTTTCCAACTACCTAACTCGCATTCTACTAACCCTTGTTACTAGACAAAACAAAAACAATATCTTCAGTCGAATAATTCACAGACTTAAGATATACAAGAGACACTGAAAAGTGAAATTTCATGAAAAACACGATCATTGAAGGCGATATGGTGGATAGCCGTTTATTCAACGAAGCCCAGATTGAAACACGAGTAGATGCACTCCTTGAGATGTTTGTATGAGGCATGCTTGATGGCAACTAACAAACTTGGAATAGGCGTTGATGTGGGTTCTACCACAACAAAGGCTGTGCTCATCGATCATTCTGGTACGGTTCTTGCTGCACATCTGATGAACACCGGTGCAACTGCAGAAGCTGCTGCTCTCAAGTGCATTGATGAAATCTGCAAGATAGCTAAAATATCTCCTGCAGAGGCAACTACCATAGGTACAGGATATGGTCGCGCTCTTGTCGGGGGTGCGAATAAGAAGATAACAGAGATTACCTGCCATAGCGTCGGAGTGCACCACCTAAATCCAGACATACGTCTTCTCATTGATGTTGGAGGTCAAGATTCCAAAGTCATCAGGATAGGTCCAAAGGGAAGACCTGAGGATTTTGAGATAAACGACAAATGCAGTGCAGGAACAGGTAGATTTCTGGAAGTAATGGCCCGGGTTCTCGAGGTATCGATGGATGAACTAGGACCTCTTGCTCTGAAATCAGATTCTCCATGTGATATCAGTAGCACTTGTACGGTATTCGCGGAGAGTGAGGTCATAGGTCGTATTGGAGCTGGTGCCACACCTCAAAACATAGCTGCTGGCATTCATGCATCTATGGCATCAAAGATTGCAACTCTCTCCAAAAGAGTAGGTATTGTTGAACCAGTAGGTGTAACTGGTGGAGTATCTCTCAATCCCGCATTCAGACATTATCTCTCAAAACAACTTGGTCATAAGCTTTGGATGCCTAAGGAACCACAATTGACAGGGGCGCTTGGTGCAGCTATATTAGCACTCAAGGAATAGTATGTACTCCGTGCCATTGTCAGACGAATGCTCCGAAACGCCATCTTATATTATCCTTTTTGAAGACACAGAAT
>JARGGA010000153.1 GCA_029210805.1 Candidatus Thorarchaeota archaeon | reverse complement strand
AATCAGGAATTCCATTAAAGACATTCTCATCCAGAATTGTCATAATGACGGGATAGATTACATTTGCAACAAGGATAGCTGTTAATCCAGCTTTCAAAATCGAATCGTATGAATTCTTACGTTTCTCCTTCCATCGTCCAGGTGCATTTGCAGCACCTGCTGCAGCTCTAATTGTAAATATCCCGACGATGAGGAAGATGATTCCAAATATCAACCCCACAGGGAATCCCAGAATTGGAAAAATCCACAAATTCGTACAAAGGAATGCTCCCAGAAGATCTAGGATTAGACTCAGAAGTACAAATATAATAACTGACCCGAGAATTGTTGAAACCGCCCAAAGAGCAGCTCTGTACGGTTTCGGTATTGCTTCATTTTTCAAAATGAATTTAGCTATTGACCACTCCAATATTTTCTCGATTATCAATCCAAAGATAAATGCTATGAAAAATGCTCCAGCCGCGAATATTACTGGCCACCAATTGAAGATATAGAATACAGTGGAGGCAGTTTCAGTGATACCATCAGCATGTGGGATAATTTTGACTCTGTGGGCTCCATTATCTAGATTGTCTCCCTGAATATCGCCGAATTCGTTCATTGCGTCAAAAGAGTTTTCGTACGTGACTCTACGGATTGTACCATCTTCAACTACCTCTGGGGTTCCGAAAATTGTAGCTGGTTGAAATCCTCCGTTATCAATGTTGATTATACAACCATAATCTGTTGCCCCAATTGGATAATCTACGGTCCATCGAACTGTAACATTCCCTACATCTTGGAAACTAGCACCAAATTCCGGCTTTAGGATGTTTATGTTCAAACTAGATGTTGAACTAGTAAGTGCTGGATCTTTGGAAGAAAGTGGGCCGTCTACAGCTGCAGGTATTAGCATGCTTGAACCAGAACTCTGTTTTGACCTAGATGGAGCATTATATTCCTTTTCTGGCATAGGAATGGGGGTAATACCTGCTGCATCTCCACCCAATGCATTGAAGAATGCATCAATCAGAGCGGGCAATCCATCATCAGTATCCATCCCTTCTGATTTGATATCAAAAACACTCTCCTCATTCGGGGCATCTCGGTAATGAAGTGTAGTTTCATCCGAATCGACTTTGATGTCCGTTTCAGTGTAGATATATGGAATTGGAATTGCTATCTCCACTTGACCAAATGGCCATATAGTCACATTAAACTTCTGAATTCTGATTGAAGGATATGAGATGCGCTTTATGCTCATTGTTTTGCCTTTAAGGTCCCCAGAGGCCATTAAGAATCCCACACATCCAAACGTGAGATACTCAAGAGCTATGTTCACTAATGCAAGAAGCATTAAAGGTAGAAGCCAGAGTGGTGAGTTTCCACTCTCAGTTTTTCCACCTCCTTCTTGTACTATTTTTGTAGTATAAGGTATAGCCTCTTCAGTAGTTTCTTCAAACAGACTTTCTCCTCCAAACCAGGCTTCAAACTCATATTCCCCTATTTCTCCAGGTGTCCATTCATAGAATGCTTCTCCAAAGGAATCAGTCTTCATATCAATACCTGTGTAGTCTCCTGTTGGGCTATAGATGGATAAAGTGACATATCTCTCACGTAATGGACTACCATCTATGTCTGTTAGCTGTATTCGAAGAGTGTTTTCCGTATTTGTCTTGAGTATATCAGGAACTTGGAGTAGCATCTTTGTATCTTCATATGCATAGAATAATCGAGATAGTTCAAGGTCATTGTAAACACGATTTTGTCTAACTCGCATAAATACTTCATGAGGTCCCGCCTGAAGGTCATCTGGAAGCAAACTGGCAACAGAATCAAAGCCATCATGCCCTACAAATTCAGCAATTTTTCCACCATCAACGAAAACTACCACATCAATTGTTTCGAGAAGATCTGATTCAATCAATGAATCGATCAAATTGAAATTTAGATTAATTAAATCATCTCTCTGATAATATACCGCATCTGTTTCAAAGAGTTCAACTGAAATCGATCTTCTGTAAACACTGAAAGACACATCAGCAAAATCAGGATCGAAATATTTGGACCCTGCATATGATACACTTGAGTAGTAACCACCTGCAACATCCGGAATAAAACCAGTATCTAAAATTGTACCTGAACCATCTGTATCTGCGATGTGCATTCCTTCCTCAATGAAATATACCAATTCAGTATTTGTCAGAGGTGTCCCATCTTCGTCAAGCAAGACGAAACGGAAATCCATATTTTGGTCTACATATTGCTTCGTTATTTCTGCGCCGTTTTGTTCAACGGCAGCTGTAAGATATGTTCGTTCAATAACTGTTAGATCGAATGTAGTTTCGCCTTTTGCGCCTATATTATCAGGTGTAACAACCTTGAATGCATAATCACCTGCCTGGATAATATCCGTAGGATTTCCCCCTTTTGGTATTGTCCAAGAACCTACAATTTTTCCACCCAATATTGTAATAATGGAATAATAGGCTTCATTGACTGGAGTGCCATCAAGATACTGTAGAATGAAATCAATTCCTTCATCCGCAGGGAGAATAATATCATCATCTACAACAATAGATGCTTCACCTGAAAACTGAATTATGTCACCCCTATGTACGTCAGTAGCACTAACTACAAGACTAATTGCAAGCTCCATCTTCTCAGTAACAAGATTGTCGCTAACCGAATCTCCAACATAGTTCTCATCACCCTCGAATATTGCATCGACAGTAAGCATTCCAAGATAGGGTGGAACGTAGTGGTATGATGTGAAACCTTCTTGGTCTGTATAGAGAGTCACCTCTTCAACTATGCCTATGCCATCAGCAGTGACTGTTAATCCAATTGCCTTGTGGGCTAGTCCTGTACCCACTGAATCGGTCAGAGTCAAATTGACCTGTGCTGGCAGCGAGTACTGAACCTTCCTTGAAACGGACATAGAGAGCTTTGATGTTGCTTTTGCTATTGAAATCCCTTCTCCAATAAATTCTGCTGAGGATTCGGAAATAGATCCTGGAAATACTGTCTTCAGATTATATTTGCCTTCTCCATAATTAGCGACCCATGAAAGCCTTGCCCATCCAGAGGAATCTGACGCCGCAGACCCAATTGGAATCCATTTCGAATTCACTTCAATATAGTAGAGAATTGTACTTCCTTCGAGTGGATATCCACTACCATCTTGCAGATGGGCCATGATATCCGTCCTTTGTCCATATTCCGCAGTAGCAGGAATGAAATACAAGTAAGTAAGGTGCTCACGAACAGTCAGTAGGCCTTGTTTTGAAATTCTAGCCGTCTGATTTGTGCCTTGTAGAATTATTCGATAGACGTACTGACCTGGTGAAACATCTACAATATAATCAAATGCTGCTAAACCACTTGGAGCTGTTTCACACTCACCTAGTTTCTGCCATGTTTGTGAAACCAAATCGTAGATTTCAAGAGAAGCATTCTCTGCCCGAATTGGTAAATCCAAATCATCTGTGAACTTCGCAGATATTTCAATGGAATCTCCCGTGTTACTAGTGATTTCTTCTTGTAGCAAAGTCACATGAGGACTTCTTCTGAGTATGTTTAGGCCATCTTCGAAAATATAACTTGAAGCGGCATATTCATCATCCCCAGCAAATTCCACTCTAAAATCATATACTCCTGTGTCTACATACGGCAGGTATGTCAGAGTGGCCATACCATTCATATCAGTCCTATTTGTTCCAAACCAGTGTTCTGTATCATTCCTAAGAATGATGAAGCTTATCGCTTTACCATAGAGGGGGATTCCACTATGAGAAAGTAGCTGAGTATGGAGCGTTTCTGGATGTGAATACTGTACCCAATACTTAGAAGCTTGGTATTGTGCAGGTCCCAACTGTGTTGCTGCTCCATCTATTGTCACCATGTCAACCGTCGTAGAGCTATCGAATCTCTCACTACCTTCGAAAGTCGCGTTTATTACATAGGAATCCTTGGGCAGGGACACCTCCCACTGATAATGTGCAATTCCATATGTATCAGTCTTAACCACTGCAATGTCGTGCCATTCAAGGTTTAATGACGAGCGATATGACAGATGAATATCTTCCCCTTCAATTGATTGATTCGTCCTCAATTGCAAGAGTTTTGTAGCAATACCCAATGTATGATTGTCTGGAGTATATTGAAGAATATTCGGTTCTAGAACCAGATCCATGCGCGTTGTACATCTGGCAACATTCATGACAATCCAGCTATTATCACCGTAAGTGATTCCGTATCTTTGCGCAGTTACGAATGTGTTGACAGTATATTGACTTCCTGCAGAATACTTTGGACTACTGATTAGGAACGAATGTTCTACCGGACCTTCTGCGTATCCTGCTACTGTATCAACTGGAGTTCTATCCTCATCAAGTATACTTACTACATAATAGCCATAAGCAGTAAAATTGATTTCGAAAGCATTCATCATTGGCACAATCACATAACTTGCATTGGGACTGCCTGTTGAAAATCCAGGTTGAATTTCCAACTCTAGGGGTGTTGATGATATTGTACCAGTTCCTATTGGACTCCCTAAGAGAGAATCTTCCTTCATCTCTACTCCATTTGAGCCTACTCCAGAGAATGGATTCACATTCGGTCCAGATGGGTTGATACTCATGTCGAATATGAGATCAGCTGAGAAGGGAGCTTGCGCTGATTCTACTCCCAAACCTGTATAGAGTATTGATGTTGTGCAAAAGATGAATAACACTGCAGCAAGTAACATCAAGAGTTTTCTATTCCTACGACTCAATATACTGGCAGGCATTGCAAGTATACTTAGTATGACAATCATCACTACTGGAGAAACGACATCTGGGGTTGCAGTAGTAGATTCTACAAAAGCAGGTGTTATTGTTGATTCTATGATGTATGATTCTTCTTCTAGCCACACTTTGACGATATTCTCTGTAATCCATGACAATCTATTGTACTGGTATGAATCAACTTCAACAAAGATATTGAGAGCTTCATAACCAATTTCTGCAAATATGCCAGTGAGGTTCCAAGATAGTTCTGCGTATCCAGCTGCATTTGTGGTTGAAGTTCCAATCAAATGTAATACCCTTGTTGAATCCAAGTAGTAGAATGAAATGCTGGTCCCACCAAGAGGCAATCCTAGATTAGAAACAATGGATGCACTGAGCACGAGTGTATCTTGTGTTGTGTATTCATTCAGTATTTGATTTGGAAAAACATCAACAAGCTCAGGGTAAACAACCATTCCTGTAACATTGAAACTGCGGGTATAGAGAATCTCTCGCCAATTTCTGTGACGCCAGTGCCATCGTCCTCTGTCCTTACTTTCATGACAGCCGTAGAGTTCTGCACCTTGGTACTCTGCACTGATTGTATAGGTATCGCTTCTCATAGGTGTCCAGAGGAACATAGAGTTATATTCTAGGTCAATCAGATATTCGAAAATCTCTCCATTGCTTGCCATAATTGTAATGATGACCTTCCCGCGGTACAACACATCTCCACATTCGTTTGTCACATTGACGCCAATCTCCTGAGGTATTCCAACATGCATGGCTCGTGGGTCTTCATCGAAAATCAAATCTACGTCAGTTTCAATTAGGTAACTAGACATTTTGCGAGTGAGTGCAGTCGGGAAGTGCGTAGATGAACCATCATAGAATCCTATTGCAATGGCACGAGGCGAGAATAGAATTCTATCGGACACACGCCCTGGCGCATACCACGTGAAAGTATCATTATATCCAATAATCACTGCAAGTTTGTATACATGATAATGAGGATCTCCATCACATGAAATTGAGAATTTTGAAGGCTCGGATTCATAGTTGAATTCACCCCAAAACTCTGTATAGTTGTCTGTTAGGTAAAGATTCACAACTTCTCCAACCAAGGAATTTCCGTTTTCATCGGTCAAAGACACTTGGAATGAATATGAGAAATTGAAGAAACACTCAACCGACGAATTCACTTGAATATCCAGATATGAGAAGAATGGTCGTATTGATATCTGATGAAAATTGCTCTTTCCTGTTTCATAAGCGATCTGTCGCTCTGTATATGCAAAAACATTGTAGAACGTGAGGTCATCAGGCACAGTCCAGCTACACTCTACGGAGTTCATTGAATCTGTATCGCCTCTACCAATCGGGTATAATTCTCCATCTTCAAAGTAGACAAAGTACACCGTAAGTATCTCTAGGAGCGGCGAGGTATCACTAGCATTCAAATCAATGACCCTTGCAGTCATCTGGATAGTTTCTCCTGGATACGCTGCTGTTGGCAATTCAAGCACAATCTCAATCAACCTCCATGATACCACAACCGTAGATTGCATTATACCAGATGATTCGTAATACGCGTCCCCTTGGAATTGTGCAAAAATATAGTATGCACCAAATTCGGGTGCCTCCCATTCGAATGTGCTGTTGAATCCAGTAGTAACATTTGTTTTGAAGATGATACTTGTGGGGTCTTGATAGGATGTGATGTAGACCTGAATAGGAACTCCATTGATTTGATTTGTAAAGGGATCCCACAACTCCGTGGATATGGTGACTTTCTTCCCATCACCGTCCCAACTGCTTTCAAGGTCAAGAGATGTAGGGATTTTCTGATAACTCACTTCAAATACAGAACTAATTCCTGTTTCATGGATATCTGTTTGAAGGGTAATAGCAAAAACCTTGAATTTCTGCTCGCTTGTCATTTCAACCTCCCAAACAAAGTTTACGATTCCACTTTCATCTGTGGTAGCTGAACCAATAATTCGGAAGAGCCCCCAAGCAAGATATTCTTGCACAAGGCTTGAGTTAATATATCCGGTGGCATTCCAAATTGGTTGGTATACTGTTTCATTCTCAAAGATGTAACACAATAGCACTGTAGTGTCAGAAAGAAGAAACGAGTTGAGAGCGTCGGATATTGTAATGGTAACTGGATACATCAAATATGATGGGCCAACATTAGGATAGACAATCTCTGGTAGGTCTACCAACTCCACAGTCACTGGTCTTCGGAGTACATCAATATCTATACTATAACTAGTGGGTTCGTATGTATTATTGCCCTCATACCATGCAGCAACTTCCAAAACACCATTAGTCATTGGAGTGAAAAGAATTGTGTCATCAACTCCATTGATTAATTCGTATTCGGTTTCCTGTCCATCCCAAACCAGAGTTACATGAATCAAAGCACCCTCAATGAATGTGCTTTGAATATCCTGTAATAGAAAATCAAGTGTGAGGTATTCTTCTGCTATGATATCGGTCCCAATAGGATTCATTCCAATAGAGAGAATTGTTGTTTTACCATAAACTTCGAT
>JARGGA010000152.1 GCA_029210805.1 Candidatus Thorarchaeota archaeon | reverse complement strand
AGTACGATTCAGTGGCAAATTCAGCGATAAATGTGTAATCAGTAGACGCATATAGGGCAAACAAATCCTCACCGAATTGTTCGGATTCCACTAAGTTGTGCTCTATCATGTAGTTGTAGCTGAATGCAACGTCTTGTGCTGAAAGCGGTCGTGCATCAGACCAAGTTGCATTGTGGATAATGTCAAAGGTTATTCTAGTATGACCATCGGGAACAGCGGGATTGTCATCATGAGTTTCAATGAAATAATCTTCCGCAAGCCAGTTTATGATATTTCCATCCATGTCTCTTCGTATCAATGGCTCGTACAGTTCCTGAAGCACATTGTCGGTGTATGTACTATCGGTTTGCAAAATATTGAATGTATCGACATCTAGTGGATTGCTCCATCTGAATGTACCGCCAAACGGACCGCCGAATTCTTCCTTTAGGTGTACCTTCTGATTTGTCCAGAACGATGGCATTCCATCAACAACATCATTAACGAATCCCTCATACTTGTCAGTTCGATATGCCGAGAGGTACATGTTCTCATAGCAAATAACTAGCGGGCATTGATATACCCATACTTCCTGCATAGCAAGAGCAGCTTCAAGAACGCCACCAGGACCATCCCAATAAGTTGCATGAAGAAGTTGATCCCTCCAGCTGTCATATGTTGCGTTTTGAAAATTTGGAAAGTTGGAGTATGGCTCGTCTGCGTATTCAGACCAATAATCATATGCAAGAAAATCAAGATCAAAATCAGGAAACGTCGTGCCCAGAAAGACAATATCATAATCTCCATGGAAATAGAGTCTGTTGAGGTACTGGTAGAAATCGGTGGGCTGACTTACTGCCTCAATATGTAGCGCTGTGAGAGCTTCTACCCCCTTCTGACCGATCTCTAGACCAATAGTGGACGATTGAGCAATTTCAAATAGAACATCGAAGGCTGAACCATCAGGTGCAGTTCTGAATCCGGTTTCGGAATCAATAGCAAATCCTGCTTCATCAAGTAGCTGATTACCTAATGCAATATTCGATTCATAATATGTGTAAGGGAGCAGACCTTCAATTGAACCAGGGTTTATCTTTGGAACACAGCTATCCAGTGGCTGTGAGAATCCATCCCACACATCAGCTGAAACAGCTTCTTTATCAAACGCAAAAGCAAATGCTCTTCTGAAAGCAGTAATATTGAAGGGGTATTTTTGGCAATTTATTATGAGAGACCCATATCCGTTTCGTAGAGCATTAGCAATATCAATATCCTCGGCTGCAGCGAGAGAATCGACAAACACCGGGTCAATAGTATCGCCGATGATGTCAATCGCATCATCCTGCAAAGCCAATACTTGCTGGTCATCTTGTGTTATGACATTGTAAATAAGATGGTCGACAAACGGACCATTATCTAGACCACCTGGCAAGGTAGATGCAGTGACAAATTCAGGTGTGTTCATCATATTAGATGACATTTCATATGCAAATATTGTTGAATGAATGGCTGATGGCACACCCACGCCCGAACTAACCAAAATCATAAGTAAACCTATTCCGATAATTCCACATTTATTTACCATGTGAACCCCTCTTCACAAATCGACCTTTTGGTATCCTACATTATGTAATAAATTCACTGGGGATTTTTCCTACCGCCCCTGTGACAACCAGCGGCACACGCAGTAGAATTCATGGTCCTATGTACGTACCATGTAATATTGGAAGAAAAGGAAAAGTGTTTCCTTTATCGATATTGTGATTGTTAACTAGGAATCAATCCTTTCTGTATACATTGTCAATTTGTGGATTCGAATAGGAATCCTTAGAGATTTCTCCCTCCTTCTTCATACTATTGCTTGGCCCGGAATATCAACACCACAATGACAACAATCACGACCATTGAACCGATAGTGATGGAGAACGAAAGTATCGTTAAAATGTCCCCACCAAGAAATGGATCAGTATTAGTCGTCGTGGGTGTAGTTGGCGTAGTGGGCGTTGTATCTGAAGGAGTACTACTTCCGTCGGTCACAAGAACCTCTACCGTATCGAATGCAACATTCACGCTGGAATCAAAGAGAACAATGGTGAAGTTATACAATCCAGCGGTAAGACCATCTACATTGAGAGTAATTGGATTCGAATCGGTCCAATAACCTTGAGCTAAGATTGTGTCATTTCTGAAAATTGAATAGATTGATGGATACTTATCTTGAGCGGTCCAAGTTATTGTGTTGCCTGTATCGCCTTCAGTATAGGTAACGTCTGGAGGATGATCTATTGTTGGAGCTGTTTGATCTAAAACTATGACCAGTACGCTCTCTGCAGTAGAACCTCCTGAATCATCATACGCGATACATGTAAAATTGTATACTCCCATCGAGTAGTTGTTCAAATCGATTGTTACAGTTTCATATGTCAAGTTAAGTAGGCCGGATTGGATGACTATGTCATTGCGAAGAATCTCATAACTATCTGGATCATTATCGGAAATGGTCCATGTTAGTGAAGTGGATGAACCCTCACTTATCACGAAATCTTCAATTGGGCTCACATCAGGAGCGTTAGGCAGGGGAGCATATGAAGAGTCTCCGAAATAATAGGGATTTCGTACAAGTTCTACAAATTCCCCAGCAACATAGTCAGATACATTGAAAGGACCGGAAGTTAACATGTGGTTGACTGGAGGATTCGGGTTCCACGTATTCCAACCATCAAGACCTATATCTTCTAGGAGCGCTTTTGGTAAGATGTGCTTATACCCAATTATATGAAGATACCAATAGGATTCACTGTTGAATTCGATTACTGCAGTATATGGATAAGGAGCATACGCTGCTGTCATATCTGCTAGATCGGTTCCCAGGGGATTGCCAGGAGCATCACGATAGAAGTTCATAGTAGTTGCAACGTCTTCTGCAGTAAGGGGAGACCCATCTGACCAGGTTGCAGTCTGATTCATTTCAAAAGTGAATCGTGTATGACCTTCGGGAACCGAAGGATTATCCTCATGAGTTTCAATGGTGTATGTTTCTGCCAGCCAAGAAATGTCATCTCCATCGGGATCCTGTTTGATAAGACTGTCGTAGAACATATCCAATATCCTAGTAGTATAGGCAGATGACGAAGCCATGAAATTGAAGGAATCGATGTCCAAAGGATTACTAATACGAAAAGTGCCACCAAATGGACCCCCTAACTCATCCTTAAGATGTATCTCCATATTTGTCCAGTAACTCAGAACACCATCGCTAATGTCATTGACAAAACCTTCGAATGTGTCAGTTCGATATGCTGAAAGAAGTACATTTTCGTAACAGATAACCATTGGACACTGGTATACCCATATCTTCTGCATCTCTAGTGCCGCTTCAAAAACATCTTCATACACGGGGGAATGCAGAAGCTGGTCTCTCCAACTGTCATAGCTAGCATTTCGGAAATTCGGGAAGTTCCAGTAAGGCTCGTCAGCATATTCAGACCAGTATTCATACGCAAGCCAATCAACATCAAAGTCACTGAATGACGCACCCAAAAATACCATATCATAATCACCATGGAAATAGAGTCTGTTAAGGTACTCGTAAAAATCAGTAGGCACAGATTCAGCGTCGATACCTAATGCAACAAGAGCATCCGCAGCTAAGGAACCAACCTCAATGGCAATATTGGATGATGAGGTAACCTCAATGACCACATCAAGAGTAGAGCCATCTGGAGCCTCTCGTATTCCATCTTCATCAATATCATAGAATCCAGCATCATCAAGTAGCTGGTTTCCTAAAGCCACATTAGATTCATAGTAGGTATAGGGCAACATGCCTTCAATGGAGAACGGGTTGACCTGAGATACAACACTATCTTGCGGAACAGATAGCCCGTCCCAAGCATCATCCGAAATAGCCTCTTTATCAAGTGCAAAAGCAAATGCTCTTCTGAACGCGGTGATGTTGAATGGATACTTATCACAATTAATTGTGATGTATCCGTATCCATTTCTCAGAACATTGGCAACATCAATATTCTCAGCTTCTAGGAGAGTTTCAAGAAAGACAGGATCGATCATATCACCAATGAGATCAATTTCATCATCCTGCAATGCCAGTACTTGCTGGTCATCTTGTGTTATGACTTTGTACACAATCTTGTCAACATATGGACCTGAATATTCTCCATCTGTTGCTAATATTGGGTTTGCAGATGCAGTACTTGCTGGTCATCTTGTGTTATGACTTTGTACACAATCTTGTCAACATATGGACCTGAATATTCTCCATCTGTTGCTAATATTGGGTTTGCAGATGCAGTTCCAGTGAAGAAAAACATCGACAAAAGCAAGATAGATAGTGTTAAAATCCTATACTCCCGTTTCATTATTTGCTCCCCAAGGCTTGTGTATTTTCTATTGAACAAGGACTAATAAATTTGCAGTGAACTCTTTTTTTGCGAAATCGGTGGAGAAATTCTTGGATGAAAAGAATATTCTCTGGTTTCGCTTTCTAGAGGACTAGGGCTGTAACGATTTGGTTCATTCTTCAGAACCAGCACACTATTCCAAGTTTTCTGTGATTCTTCATTTTCTTGACTTCATAACCAACACTGCAATGCTGACAATAACGACAAGAGACCCGATTGTGATAATAATTGTAATTATTATCATAATATCTCCGGGAGGGATTATTGTATTCGTATCAGCTGTTGTAGAAGTTGTTGTAGTTGTCGTATCCGTGGTGCTTAGAACAAAGACAAGAACATCATCCTGGACGGGGTTGCCTGATTGGTCATACACCACGAGGGTGTAGTTGTAAGTTGCTGGGGATAATCCATCTACATCAACGACTATTGATGGCATGGATGAATCCCACTCTCCGGAAGTATCCAAAACATCATTAATGTACAATTCATAGTAGGATGGATATGAATCGGAGTGAGTCCATACTATTTCGTGACCTGTTGTCCCTTCACTGTATGCAATGTCCAAGGGATGATTGATAGTTGGTGATGTCAAATCCTGAAAAATCACCAAAACGACATCAGCAGTCTTGGCATTCTCTGTCGCCTGCTACCTCTATGGGAGGCATGTACATACCAACACAAAATAAAAGAGCCATGCAAAACAAGCAAAGTTTCCTTCCTTTGAACAATGCAAATCCCTCACAAACACAAAACCACTAATCATTCTAGTATCTAGGTAATAAATCTTGAGTTTCAAGTTGCTAATGTGACATCTCGAGGGAATCTAGAACGTATGAATAGACTTAACAATAATAAACACACCTGACATGGTTATGAAGAACTATGATATGCTTGTCTTGGGTTCAGGCGCTGGTGCCAATGTAGCATCAAACGCATACCAACAAGGCCTTTCTGTTGCGATAGTTGATAACGGTCGATTTGGGGGCACATGCCTGAACAGAGGATGCATTCCTACAAAGATGCTCACTTACGTTGCGGATGTGATCATGGAAATCCAGCATGCTGAACGAGTGAATCTGAAAGCGAAAGTCGAAGAAGTGGATTTTCTCGCACTGATGCAAAGGATGCGAAAGGAAACATGGGGTGAGGCAGATGAGATGGAACACTCCATTGCAGGTGTTGACAGATACGACTTCTACAAGGGAACAGGTGAGTTCGTTTCGGATTATACAATGGAAGTCAACGGAGAAAAGATCCAGGCAGAGCATATAATTCTGACACCAGGTGGTAGGCCCTTCATACCAGAAATCAAAGGCCTTGAGAGTGTGGACTATCTCACCAATAAGACAGTTCTAGCATTGGATGAACAACCGAGTTCTATGATCATTGTGGGTGGCGGCTACATCGCTTCAGAGTTTGCACATTTCTTCTCAGCAATTGGGACAGACGTCACAATCCTTGGTAGAAATCCATACATGGTGAAGGAAGAAGACAATGATGTTTCGGACCTTTTGAAAGAAGAGCTCTCAAAAAGAATTAAGGTCCTAACAAACCATGAGGTCGTTGCAGCTAGCCAAAATGGCGATATGAAGAAGGTCACTGCCAGAGATAGAGAATCTGGGGCAGAGAAAGAATTCGAAGCAGAAACAATTCTGATGGCTGCTGGAAGAATTTCCAATGCCGACCTCTTCAAACCGGAAAAGACAGGAGTCAAAGTTAACAAGAAAGGTTGGATTACTGTCGATGATAATTTCAGAACAAGCAAGAAAAACATCTGGGCTTTCGGAGATGCAATAGGACGATATCAATTCAGACATGTAGCTAACGATGAGTCACAGATTGTATGGTACAACTTCGTGCAGACAATGAATGCGAAACAGCATGGTGGAAAACCAGAACTAAGAGAGATGAGTTATCATGCTATCCCTCGTGCTGTGTTTTCATATCCGCCAGTAGCCACCGTTGGGATGACACTCAAGGAAGCAAAGGAATCCAAGCGAGAGATACTGGTTGGTCAACTAGGATATGACGGAGCCGCAAAAGGGTCCGCGATGGGGTATCCTCCGGGATTTCTAAGAGTAATTGCAGATGCAAATGATAGAACAATCCTTGGAGCGACAATCATCGGTCCTCACGCCCCAATACTAATCCAAGAAATCATCAATCTCATGTATACGAGAAACCGAACTTATCTTCCTATGTTTGATGCAATGCATATCCATCCGGCATTGTCTGAGCTCGTTCAAAGAGTGTTTGGAAGATTAGCACCGATTGATGGCGGACTTGGACACCATCACTAAATCATGAAAAGAAACTTCCTTGGCTCTCCGGGACCTGCTAGATGAAATGCTTAAGTAGAATTCAAAAGTAGTTTTCTAATCACCCAGTTGATTATTTTAGGCATTATCAGACATCCTTTTGTGAATAATATGGGCTAAGTATGCTTGAAATACTCCGGGAAAAATACCTATACTTTTTACTGGTCGTACAAAGAAATAGGTCTTTCAAGATCTGAGAAGGACGATAAGTTCCCGTTCATCCTTCTGTATTAGTTCTACTCAAATATCTAGTGAGTGGAAGGTAGGTTAGGCATATGACTGAAGCAAGCGGAATTTCAATAGATAATCCCAGATCACATCAAACTCAAACAAAGTCTGAAGATAGAATCACTTCTTTAAGCATATACTTAGGTTATTTTGAGGGGAGAATTCTAAGTTCATTAGTTCAAGCATATCTAGACGATTTCAATTCAAAAAACAAGGGTCTTACAGATGTTGGCTGGCGGAATAAATATCAGATTCATCTTCTCTCTGGTGTATCTCAGAAGAGAATATACAATGCAAATGGACCAATTCAAAGACTCCTAGTTATGCAGTACATTGAATCTCGACGTGCATCTAGTAGTTGGGGAAGACAAAAATTCCATTATAGAATCAATATAGATGCCTTAGGTGTGCTGATGGAATTAAA
>JARGGA010000151.1 GCA_029210805.1 Candidatus Thorarchaeota archaeon | reverse complement strand
AATAACGAATACCAAGAGTTCCAAGATGACGAATCATCAATTCTGCAACACTCTTGAAACCCGCCTTAGCAGCAATTACTTTGACCAGAAAACAAGGACGATTCTTCTTTCCATATGCAGGTATCATAATAACATCATACGCAAGACCTTCGGATAGAAGAACATCGAAAAGATTGCCCATTACCTCTCCGTCGGTATCGTCTACGTTTGCCTCAATAACAATAACTTCGTCTGCACTCCATTCATCAAACATCTCCACTCTCTCCTCAGTTGTCATTTTTGGTTTCGTTGATTTAGGTGTCTTCGGTTTTTCTTCCTTCTTTGGAGATTCAGGTTTCCTTGTAGGGGGAGGTGTGGTTCCTTCCATGGTTTCCATTACGCCCAGTGAGATTTTTACAGCATTGGGAAAGTCACCAAGATCACGCGAACCAAAACCAAATCCTTGTTTCTCAAGAATGAACTCCTCAGTAGATTCCACGAATCGGCTGACCATTGTAACGAGAAGTGCAGCACCAGTTGGGGTCAAGACTTCTGTCTTAGCGTCACCAGTATGAATCGGTATATCATGTTCAACGATAATTTCAGATACAGCAGGGACGGGAACTTCAAGTTCTCCATGTTCGGTATTGATTGTGCCACTACCAACTGCAACTCTGGTACAAATTATCTCAACATCCTCAAGAAAACCTGCCTTTTCAAGAAGATAGGCAGTACCGACCAAATCAAGAATCGTATCCACAGAACCTGTTTCATGGAGATGAAGGTTTTCTGTCGGAGTGTCATGTGCTCTAGATTCTGCTTTGAGAATCTCATTGAATGCATCCTTCGCAAACTTGGTAGATTTCTTGGATAATTCCAGCTCCTCGGAAATAGAATCAATGATACCATGGAGGGAATCAGGGCTAAATCTGACAGCTTTATCCATGGAGATTTGAAGCTGTTTTCCAGATATGCCTACATCAGTGGCTTGTATGACTTTCACTCTAATAGCTGGATCATATATGAGAAGACTTGCAGCAACAGGAACAATTGCAGCATCATCCCCTATCAGATCCAGTAGTGCGGAGATAAGCATATCTCCTGAAGCACCTGCTACTGAAGCATCGATTAGAATAGTCTTACTCAATCCAATTAAACCTCGTTTGTAAATGCCTTCACGTTCGATGAATCCCAATACCCCTTTTCTTTCTTTCGAGCATGAATAGAATATATATCATCTTGGTAAATCCGACTCTTTACTTGTCTTGGCGCCATTGATTGAATATTGCCATGTACATGCACTCCTTTGGTGAAATCCACATCACCGAGGAGTCATAGGAATCATTCGACATTTGAACTGGTGCATTTCGAATCAAAGCTGCTGGTGCTGATTCATCAGACTCACCCATTACTGCCGTACAAGCAGATGAGAGATTATCGGCTACTGCACGACGTGTAATGCGTAATTCGTTCCCAAAGAGATCAGTTCGACCACGATCGTCAGCGACAGGAATGAATCCTGATACGCCAAGAGCCATACCAATGTTTCCAAGGCGCAATGGTTGAGTCCTACTATCTATGATAAGTACTCCAATATTGATTCCTAATCGTTCTTTTACCTGATGGCGTATTCGTTCCGCACTTGCTTTCGGGTTCTTTGGTAATAGAGAGGCGTACCCTTGAGGAATGTTAGACTTGTCTACTCCGGCATTGGCCATGAGTGTGTTATTTTTAATTGTAAGAAGCACATGCGGTATCCCTCCCAGTATCTCATCAGCTTCGTCAAGAACTAGCTGAGCAACTTCAGGTAGCATTGAATGCTGCTCTGCAAGGCTAATGGCTTCTTCTGAGGGATTTACTTCCGAGAGGCGTACTTCTTGGCCCTCAGTTGTTCCTAGAGGTGTTTCTGCAATACCTAAGATATCTCCATCCTCCAAAGTGTACCCTGTTTCCGAGAGGCCTTCAAGTAAGACGTCAAGGATGTCGTCGTCCCGAGTAATAATCCGAGTTTTAATAGGGGCTACAAGCATTGCTCTCACATTGAATGAGATGAAAGATGTTTCAACATAAACGCTTCTTATTATTTCTAAAGGTTTAGGATTTATCTTTTCTTTGTAATTTCATCCTAGCTCCCATGATGCATCTGTCACCCTTCCGGCCACCCATAGGAAACTCGTGTGTTCCCATAGAATTCATACAGCGAGCGGCAACTGCAGCCCCCATTGCAAGGCCGTCCTCAACAAAAACAAGTTGATGTTTATCAACCCAGAGTGATTCATCTTTTTTAATGAGCGTCGACGTGATGATATCAGGTTTGAGTCCTGTTGTTATCGATCTTCCAGTGAGTCCCAGAGAAGTATTATCCAGAATCAGATTGTGCTGCTCGGCAAGAGAAACCAGTCTGCACACCAAACGAGCCTGAACCAAATCCAACGTCCTGAATAATCCATCAAGCTGGTAACCCTGATAGATTTTACGACCTATTTTTTCAAGGGCAGGAAGATTCGAACCATTCTTTCCAGCGTCAATACCCATAAGCACGACGCCAGATTCTTCAGCAGCTTGTGGGTCTACAGGCACAGTACCGAATCGATTGGTTCCTTTTTCGATTGTTTCTACTCGAATCAAACGATGAACTGCATCAACTAATCCAGTATCAATTGCTGTATCCTTTGCCGCGCTAAACTTTGGAAGATCCAAAGCTGTTCCATTCTCCACTCTAACGCTACCAGATCCTCGTACAATAGCATCTGAAATAGCCCCAGCGAGACCTGCAAAGGAACCAATTGTTTTAGCATATGGATGAGATTCATCGGTTACTCTGCCAGCCAATGTTGTACCAAAATCCAGAGTCATAACAGGATTTCTGAAGTCAATATCGGTGCCCTTGACAGCTCCTTTGATTCCTGCTGTAACTAGTTCACCTTCCATCTCATTGGCTACAACACTTGCATCTGCAGGAGGAAGACTGCTTGCCACTGCTCCATCAAAATAGACCCTTTTCAGCCAAGTATAATCTTGTAGTCCAGGAGGCAATGTGTCTGGAGAAAGCGAAGCAGTCATTTTTCGCGGGGGAACTCCAGCTTTAAGACAACCCTCAGCTAGAGCCTGTACCATCTCCCCCACTTCATTCGGGCTAGAAAAGCCAGCAGTTACACCTGTGGATCGAACGACAAAGTGAAGGTCCCGTTCCAGATCCATGCCAACTGATTCCAGAACAGAGGTTAAGGTAGCAGCAATCATTTCCGAAACAGATGCTCTTGTCAATCTGACCCCAACAAGGGTTTCTCCGAAAACTTGTTCTTCGCTAGTAGGAGGTCGTACATCCCTCGTGAATCTCACTTCTTTCGCAATCTGAAATATCTCAGCCGTCCTTAGATTAGTTGTTGAGAGAATACATTTCGTTGTAGTGTTTCCTAGTTCAACAGACGCCACAGTATAGTAGGGTCCCATCCGGGTTGATGAAATTCCAATTGAACGAGGTTTGAGAACTTTAACGTGGTTTCGCATTTTATCACAATCTATGTCAGGCGTTTGAATGGATGTCCCTTTATTGGATCAAGACCGAATTCAAGATTTGCGTATTCAGCTGAAAATACATCGGCCATGGCAACAACGGGAAAAACAGTTTCAGCGTTCTTAATGGGACCGTAAAGAATGAAGTCAGCCCCAAGAATGTGAATAATAAGATTCGAAGCAATATCGCAGGCTTTGAATGCTTCTTTGTTAAGTTTCTTGTATTCATTCAACCAGGGCCACGACGAGGGAGCATTGTGTATTCCTGACCCAGTGGGGTATCCGTATACTGTTTTTGATACAAAGGTGAATGCTGCTGATGAACCAGCACCGGCGCCCAGTGCAGTTGTTGCAGTATCTATGAGTGGTTTTGTAATCCCGAGATCGTTGCACAGAGGTAGTAATCCTTTCTTTAGCTCCAGTGCACCTTCATCTAACACTGCTCTTCTTCCAGCGATAGTGGGATCTTGAGGATTGAATGCAAGCACTATTGCACATTCATGTTGAAGTTCATCTAAATCAGACATTTCCTGTGTGGTGATGGAAATGTTAATCGAATTGTAGACGGCGCGATCAAGAAGACCAATTTCCTCTGCATGTTTCAAGCCATGAATTCGTACTTCAGGAGAGGTTGAATCAATTATGAATGGTGATTCACTCAAATCTACAACAAAATCAATAAACCTAGTAATTGCGTTCTTCGATTCGGAAAAAATTTGGACCATGGATGGATTACCTGTTATGTCAGACATTTCATCCTGTTTCAGAATCATGGCTTCAGCTTCTGATTTGTCAAATACGCCTTCTATTGGATCAGTGACGATTTTGTGTCCACTGTAAAAGATTGTTCCAGCTAGTACGGTTGGAATCTCGCCGGGATTTCCACCAATACGGACGCCTCCTACATCATGGATAATCTGTTCTTTCTCAAACATGAACATTCTAGTTACTCTCCTTTCCTACAAGTACAGTCCCATTTCCATGCTTTTGCACTTCTATACCAATTGAAACAGGATTATCGGATACAATTGCATCCATTGATTGTGTAAACACTGTGGATGTATCTGGGTGATAAAAGACACCCAGCTCTGGAAGCAAAGATACATCGGCAACCATACTTACAGCGGCGGTTTTCTCTGGAGTCCCTTTGAAGTCTATCCACATGGGATCCTCTGAATACCTGCCGGGATTGCGTTCGTTCAACTCAGCTGCTGCAGCACTAATTCGATCAGGGTCTGAAACATTCATCATATTGATGAACTCAATTTGCTTCCGAAATCTCTCAACGGCCTCCAAGGGTACATTCTCAATGTATGGAATTGCTCCAGTAGCTTCAATGATTCTTCGAGTGTCGCTTTCAATGCCATTGTGATAAAGACTAGTTAGAGAAGCACCAGTATGATGACCCGGTACTTCTGGGCCTGCAAGAATTAGAAAGCGGATTGATGGGTTTGCGATTACATTTACGATTACGCGTTCGATACCAATATTCTCTGTTTTACATGTTCCAATAATCGAGTAGTCCCCAGGTACATCGAACTTCTTACCCAGTGTGCATATAGCTACTGGCAAATCAGGATTCTTAACTTCAAAGTCTCCTGATATGGGAGGCCATTTCTTTCCATTTTCAT
The DNA here is from genome assembly GCA_029210805.1 of Candidatus Thorarchaeota archaeon. Taxonomy (GTDB): domain Archaea; phylum Asgardarchaeota; class Thorarchaeia; order Thorarchaeales; family Thorarchaeaceae; genus MP5-2226. The sequence continues at coordinate 2,251 of JARGGA010000151.1, read as the reverse complement.
TCCGTTGCATTCTTAGTCAACCTACTCAAATGTGGGGGGCTCGAAGATATCTTTTGATATTCCAAGAGACCTATGAGATTCAGCTACTGACGTAGCAATTGCATTAGCCATGAGTGCTACTGCAATAAACACCTCTCTTGTTCGAATCATAGACCCAAACATGATACAGTCTGCTGCAAACAATTGAGCTGCTATTGTTGCAGATACAACCGCAGAGAGATGTGCAGATTCATCATCAAATTCTGGTTGTTTTAGGAACTTCCAGGCCGAAGGAGCATTGTGCGACCCAATGCAAGTGGGAAGTCCAAGGTCGGATTTGATTGCAAGGAGTGTTCGATAATCCAATCCAAATCCAGCACCTACAGGCATGGTAGCTGGATCGACAAGCATCTTCTCTATGCCAATTTCTTTAGCAGATTCAATCATTTGTTTAATCGTGCTCATTCGATCAAGCAGGGAAGTTGCACGAGGCGACCACCCAAGAACAACAGCACTATCAAGAGAACTGGTCTTAAGTTTCTCAAGTTCTTCAGCTTTTGTGGAGAGATTGATACTATTGTATATGAAACGATTTGATAGTCCTAATTCATCGCAGAGCTCGATTCCTCTGATTCGGGCATTCATATTCGTTGATTCAAACATAATCGGGCCGTCAAAATTCTCCGCAACAAAGGAGATGTGTTTCTCCATTGCTTGAGGCGACCGACCGTAAACTTGGATAATCAATGGATGGCCTGTTTTCTCCATCATCGTATTGCCTACAGAAATCCATTCCTTCGTAAGGGCTTCATTGAAAGTACCCTCCTTCGTATTTTCAACGATGGGTTGTCCAGTGAAGAAGAGTCCACCCACAAGTACCGCAGGATTCTCACCAGGACTTCCTCCAATGGTAACTCCTCCAAAATCGTATACTTCCTGTTCTTTCTTGAAGACAAACATAGTATCATCCTCTATTGGGACGGGGAGCAAGTCCGGCATTTTTGACAAGTTCAGGAATGCTTTCTTCCCATCCAATACCCATGAGATGGATGCCGCTCACGCCATCGATTCTCTTAACACCTTCGATAGTCTCGAGTGCAATTTCAAGTCCTACTTTTCTAGATGCAAGTTCGCGCTCTTCGTCTTCGAGGCCATCTTCTGCATCTCTCAGTCGAGAAACCATCTCTTCTGGAACTCTAATTCCCGGGACTTTGTTGTTCATTGTTTCTGCCATCTCAGATGTTCGAAGTGGAATGATTCCTGCCAGGGTCCAAGTTTCCATCTCCCTTACATCTTCCATAAGGGCGGCAAATGGCTCCAATTCATAGATGGCTTGAGTTTGAAAGAATTTTGCGCCATTGTTTATTTTCTCTTGGATACGTCGGGCTTGGATTTCGAAAGGTTGCGCAGTAGGGTTGAAAGTTGCACCAAGAAAGAAATTGGGGGACCCAACGAGTTCCTCTCCTCCAAGATCATAACCCTCCATTAGAAGCCGTGTCAAATCGAGTGCTTGAGTTGAATCAACATCAAATACCATTTTTGTGAGAGGTTGTGTTCCCATTAGTACAGTATCTCCAGTAATGAATACTACATTGCGAACACCAAGGGCATAGGCACCATACAAATCACTCTGAAAGAGGATGCGATTCCTGTCTCTCCCAGTCATCTGAAGGACCGGTTCAGCTCCCTCTTTAATGACAAAATGTGCACAAGCAATATTACTCAACGAGGGGATTCCTCGGGGGTTATCTGTGACATTAATGGCGTCACAATAGTCTTTGATTATCCGAATTCTTTCTTGAAGAATCTCTACATCTGTACCATGGGGAGCAGTCACCTCTCCAGTGACTACAAATTCTCCTTTGTGGAGTAATTTCTCAAGATGCGATTGGTGCAGTTCCTCACTTCCTAGAGCTCTATTGTAAGCTAATTCCTAATAGCATATCAGGCCAGTAATAACACAATATTAGTTCTTCTCAAACCTTCTAACCTATGACGATATCAAGGATGAGTTCAAAGTTTCAACACAACATTAGTTCTTCTCAAACAGGTTATTCCCAGTAAGTTTGAAATGATGGGTATTAGTTTCAACACAACATTAGTTCTTCTCAAACTATAATGTTTGGAATGCTTCTTTGTCTAGTGGTGCTTCGTTTCAACACAACATTAGTTCTTCTCAAACTTGTTCTTCTGTCATAAACCAGGCCCTCTTGTCCTCGGTTTCAACACAACATTAGTTCTTCTCAAACAGTCAGTGCTCGTCGATGGTCAA
>JARGGA010000150.1 GCA_029210805.1 Candidatus Thorarchaeota archaeon | reverse complement strand
AAAGGGTTAGAACAGGTTTGGTTCTATCATAGGTTACTATCTTTGTTGTAGTCGCTGTTGTGGTATGGTCGAAGAAATCTGAAGCTTTTACATTTAGTAGATTATAGTCACCCTGTAAATCCTGACTATTCAGTGTGAACGAGCTTGACCAAAGAGTTCCAGTATTACTGCGGGCTAGTGTAAGTGTGAATGTTGTTCCGTCGGGTTTCTCTATTGTAGCTGTAACAGATTTTACTCCAATTCCAGCATCTGTTACAGAGTCAATAGACACATCGAATTCTGTACCTTGAGATCCATATCGTGGTGCAAATGTAATTGTGCCGACTACAGGACCTGTGTTGTCAACTGTAACAGTTACTGATTTTACAACCTCATTACCTAGATCATCAACTGCTTTCACATAGATTGTATGTGACCCATCAGTCACTGCAGTTGTATCCCAGGAATATGACCAGGATGTCGTTCCTGTTGTAGGAGTGTATTGTCCGGAGTCAATTTTCACTTGGACATTATTCAACCCACAACCCGCATCACTAGCAGTACCAGAAATCGAAACAGAACCTTTCACATACGCACTAGCTGACGGTGATGAAACAATGAGGGAGGGAGCAGTATTATCTACATAGAAAGAAACCATAGTCTGTCTTCTGGTCCCCGTAGCATCCGTAACTCGAGCATAAAAATCAGTTAATCCATCATCAAGCAGATTTGTATCAACTGTGACTGACCAATCAGCAAGTCCATTTGCATTTTCCCATGTTGTATGTTCTCCTGGAAGGTCATAATGAAGCCAATATTGTACACTAGAGAGTCCTTGTCCCCTGTTGTCTATTGCACTTCCCTGAAAGGTATAGGTGCCTGCAATATACTGGTCATCATCTGGATGATTAATCGAGATTTCAGGTGGAGTGCTACCTAGATACAAATCATCGAAATAGCAGGTGCAATATTGACCAAAAATGACATTGGCATTCGACCCCACATGAAGATAGACTATGTCAACAGTCTGTGCGGAAGGATCAATATTTGGGTCGACACTTAAAATGTCGCTGTACACGCTTCGATATGTCTTGACCCATGCTTTTTCAGTTGTTCCTACTTTAAAAAATGAATATTAAAAATATTTGGAAAATCTGTAGTTTTACTCACATAGTAGCCGAGTATTATGTCAGCTGGCGCGATATGAAGATATACTCCGGCCAATCGAGATGGCGCATTGGAATCAAGATATACTGCAAATCCTAGTTTAGTATCCTCCGTGACAGCTTCGGACGTGGTTTGCGTCATATCGAAAGTTGCAAATGAAAGAAGTGCTACTCCAGTAACTTCCAAGGAATAGCTGCCATCATATGATTTGTCTGCGGTACTGGAAGGAGTCCCTATACTCAGAGGATAAATGCTCCAGCTACTTGTTGAACCACCCTCGAAGCTAGGATTAGCAATATCATTGTCATTAACTGAACCACCGTCTTCAATAGGAGCAGCTGTGACCTCAGGAACACATAGTGCTCCAAATGCAAAAACAAAAATCATGAAAGCTATGAAAGTCAAAGCTCTTTGTCGTTTCAATTGATTACCTCCTCCGCTTTCGGAAGAGAAATCCAGCTATAACTAATATTGCTACACCCCCACTTACAAAGAGTATAACCTCTATCGGGAAAGGTTCGGTCAATGTTGTGGTTGGACCACTAGTGGTTGACGTTGTTGTGGTAGTTGTAACAGGTGTAGTCGTGGTAGTAGTTTCATCTCCACTATCATATACCCAATAGGTATAGTACAGACCATCATTGTCGTCAGTTGCTATGTTACCAACTGAATCAATGGCTGTCAGATAGAATTGGACTGTTGAGTCATTTTCCATTGCTGGAATACTCCACTCAAAGAATGTATCATTCAGCTGAACAGGCAATATTGTAATCCATTCTGAATCAAATGAGTAAGTTAGGTTAGCTTGAGTCACATTGGTTAAACTATCTTCAATCTCAGCAGTAACGGTGACCTGGTCAGTGGAAGTTGGACTGTAAGGAGACCTCACAACAGCTCCTATCATGGGACCAGTCCCATCTACAACAAATGCTTGTAATTGGCTCTCCACTGAATCACCAAATGTATTATTGACCATACAATAATAGAAGATTTCACCCTCAGTAAATGGACCAATTACTATTTCGAAGTTCACCGCGGATTCAGAGAGGTCAGTCTGATTTGTCATTGAGATTGTAGACCAAGTTGTGTTATCATTGCTGTAATATAAAATTCCCATATACAATCTGATGGAATTTGTGAAAGCTTGAGTAGATATGGTAACAGTCGCTGTTGTGTTATAATGCGAGAGCATTGTTAAGGGAGGGTTAATTGATGGAGGAGCAAGATTGAACAGGACGGATTCACCCACACCTGATGTCGATAAGAACTGTTCATCACTTGTCATCACCAAGAATTGTCCGTCACTTGAGTAGCTCAGTGAACTGACATATCCTAAGGAATTGAACTCGGAAAGCGACTTATTGCTTGTTTTGTCGAAAACAAATGTTATGTTCCCATAACCACCAGCAGCGATTCTACTCCCATCATAGGATACGGATAATTTTGTAATCTGACTAGTTGTATTGAATGTCCACAACGTTTCGTTAGAAGAGTAATCGAATAGAAGTAAATTCAGAGTATCAAATGTGGATGATGTACAAGCGGCAATTGTGGACCCATCTCTAGACATTGCAAGTTCATCAAACCCGTTCAGTTTGTATGTCCACAATGATGTATTACTCGATCTGTCGAATGCAAAGAGCCCTTCTATACTCACAGCAGATATTCGTGTCCCATCATCTGAAACACCAGTCCCCATAATCCATCTATCGGTAGTGTAGGTCCAGAGAGTAGAATTGCTTAATCGATCAAAAACAAAGACAGTATTGTTTTTACCTCCAGCTACAATAGTTGACCCATTAATTGATAATGCTAGAGTTAGCATTTGCGCCTTGGTGTCAAAACTCCACAAAGTTTCATTTGAGGAGTGGTCAAACAAATAGATTCCACCCAGGAAATCAACGGCCCCAACAGTGCTGCCATCGATTGAGATTTCGACCCCTGTGACATAACCTGCGCATTCGTATTCCCACAAAGTTGTGTTCGAAGCCCTTCCAAACACATAGATCATCTGGCTGTATACCGTGCCAACTGCTATTATTGAGCCGTTGTGGGATATTGAAACCGAGAGAATCCAAGAACTAGTGTTAAAGGTCCACAATGTAGTATTTGATGCAACATCAACTAAGGATACAACATCTTCATCAGCGATAACGCAGGTTGTTCCATCTCCTGAAACCATTGATGTACACCAAAGACATTCCACATAACGACTCCATTGAGGGCGAAGCTCATCCTCAGATAGAGTGGGTAACGACTCAGGATGTTTCTGTGTATCATCTACAACATTCTTGGTTGTAGTAGCAGTAGTGGTTGTTATTGGTGCAGAAATAAAAGCAAGCACTAACAAAATTACAATCATGAACGACGCGCTTTTCAAATGATATTCCCCTTCACATAAGTTCTCCTTGCAAGTTCCCACGCTGATCAAGGAGAGATGGCGACTACACTGTTTTCAATCAAAGACTCCTATAAGTATTTGCTACAATAGTCTATGTTACATAATCAAGCTGAGTGAAGACGTATAAAAACCTAGATTAGTTTACTGCTGAAAGACAATGCAAATGAAAAAGGGTGCTCAGCAATACGTGGAAAATAAGTCCCTTCTGCAATCCATCTCCGTCATCGCCTACACTTCCACGCCTCTAAGGAAGACTGAGTATGTTGGTCAAAACCAATCGGATTTTCACTAAATCCTTCATGCCAATTGACCCAGAAGTATTAGATACACGCTTCGTTGAAATGGACCGTATCTGATGACATAGTGCATAGGAATCTTTATCCAATCCAACCTGCCTAGGGATGCCCACAGCAGTCCACCAATTCTTTCTTTTACTTGTAAGGGGAACAACTATGAGTATTCCAAAATCATGGGTACTACCTCTCTGCTGGGTGGGAACTGAAACGGTTATGCAGGGTCGACGTTTTTCTTGCTCGTGACCAATAATAGGTTCTAAATCAACGTGTACTATATCCCCCACTTTGTGCAGTTGTGGCAAAGACATCAGATTCTTACTCCTACTCACGATTGAATTCTGCTAATCCTTCTTCCACAACGTCATAGTCATCCGTATCGGGGATTATCCCAGAGAGATTAAAGGACATCGAACCTCTACTAGTCTGAGCACCAACGACTGTTAGTTGAGCCATCACTTCTTGGGTCCAATCACGAAGAAGTATCTCAATCTGATCTATTTCACCAACTGAAATGTTCAGCTCCTTCCTTGTCATAGTTGCTACAAGAAATACAAGAACCGTAAACAGACCGATATTATAGGAAATAACCAACTCAGATAGGATGGAATGATAATCAGATGTTTCATCTTTGCCGATTAATGTAGCATCGGGCATACCTTCTACTTCGCCAACAACCGCTCTAAAGTCTTGTTTCAATTTATCAATCGGTAATTCATTAGCATCAACATCATCTTCAGATGTCTGCTGAACAGACATTGCTAGAAGTTGGATAAGCGTCATTAGCATTCTAAGTGCAAATCTGAAGTTTGAAGAAACTACTGGACCATAGAGGTCTTCAATACGGGGAAGAACAGAACCATCAGATATTATGCTCCTGAAGGCAACTTGTAGGTTCGCATAAGCTGAAATCGCCTCTAATCGAGCCTTTTCCATATCTACGAGCAGATCGTTAAGTACCTCACTGAATGGATCTAGGAGAATCATCTTTATGTTATTCCCTATTGATCCATCAATGATAACCTGAAGTAGCTTATCAACCTCAGTTTCAGTCCCGATTGTGAGATCGCCAATAATCCTAGGTCTACTGCCATCAACTGTGTCATATCTCTTATCGCCCAGTATGGATAGTATCCTTTTGCTCTACACTATTATCAAGGTATGTTTACATCAATCTATTGGTTGTACTCGATATAAGGAAAACACAAATTCCGTGGAACCTTTTCATTTCGTTATTGATATGGAGAATTAAGATTCTAAAGGGTATTGCTGCTATGGAGGATGATTTGACCAAGCTCTGTATCGAGTCCCAGCTCGGTGTATATGAAAGAAATTCTATTTTCAAGCTCACTTGTAGATAATTCTCCTATACCAAAAGCAATCAATACCCTATGGCCAAGAATTATTAGGTTCCCAACTGCGCTCAATGCATGAGGAGAAGCCAGCCATGGAGTCGGGAAACCTCTATGATTTCATAACTATCCTTGTCAAGCCTCTATTTCTATTTGCTGCTCGTAGGTTTTGATTTCCTCTTCTCTCTCTCTTGCTTAGCTTTTATTGATTTGATTAGCCAATTGATAGCCAGTCCACCACCTGCAATCCCGCCAATGACAATTGCGGCAAGCCAATGTGGTGCATCATCTCGTAAATGTTCCCAAGGATGAGTTTCGGGATTCCACTTATCCCAATGGATTTCACATAGTTCTCCATAGTCAACTGCGTGAAATTTATCATGTCTTAGCTGTGGTGGAAATCCAAGACGTGGTTCGGCCCAAACCGTGTGTTTAAATCCTGCAAGAATGTCAGGGTGTTTACTTTTGCTAAACCATTTTTTCGTTCCATAAGGTACTCTTTCAAAGTATCTTTCCAAATCTACCATTTATTTCTCACCTCCAAAAATATCAGATAGAATTGCCACTCCAAGACCAAACAAGAATGCTCCTGCTAATGCGCCAAGAGCAGACTCCAAGAAGTTAGGATTTTGTTTCGGTTGTTGATTTTTTAGATCCATCATGAAAGCACTGAGAATTTGCTGAATCAGCGCATTTCGTGTTGGACTCATTCCCCTGTCAACAAGTGCATCCAAGACATCGACCTGATTTTGTGGGAGATTAATCATAAGTCTCATAACATTGTATGCGAAACATTGGTTTAAAAAGCTTGTCTTTCCTTGTCTTATGATGCGTTTTGTTACACATTATCACAGTAGTTGTGTCATATTGATTTGTACATTAAATGGAGAATGTATGTCCACATTTCGAACAGAAAACCCGACTCAAAGTACAATCGTTACCACATCCGTTCCAGTCGCGGCATAAGTGACACTCTTCTTTCTTATGTTCGGTTTGAGCTGCAGAATTGCAACTATTACAGATCCATCTTCCGCTACTCTTCTTACGTATCACTTCGTAGTTGCTCCACTCAAATCTGAAAGGACCTCTAATTCGGTATCCACCCCATTCTGTTTCTATCGTATCACCATCACTTCCATGAATTATGCCCCTTCTATGATCTTCTGTAATCTTCTTTCCTTTCTCAATGTACTCTCTATGTATTTGAATTGCACCTAAGAATTCTTCTTCGTTAACATACCAAATCCCCTCCTTTTTGAATGCTGAAACACTCGTATGACCAAAAGAAACTGTACCGTATTTCTTCGCGGACTTTCTATACCATTCATACGTATTAGTAGATGTTCCTAATTCCTTTTCAAAAAGTTGAACTGCGTCCTTAAGTTTCATACATGACTGACTGTAGTATAACCATTTCAAGATTTCACTTATGTTTGGTTAGTAATTATCGAATTTTCTCTATATCCTCATATTTCTGACTGATTCATTTGAAAGCTAAATTCATTCAGGAACTATGTATAATAGGCAAAATTACTTGTTATGAGTTGAGAACAATGAAACATCTGTTTGAAAAGTTCACAAGAGGATTATCCACTTCAATCGAGAATATTGGGAATCTTTGCTTTGAGATTGTCATAGCTAATTCGAGTAAAGTTGCATTCAGAGAAAGAGTATACTGCTATGAGCTTTATCATCAACTCCGAAATACTCTAAACGCATTTCCATTGTTCATCTATGGCGAACCGGATAAGGGGAGTCATCCAGATTTCAAAGCAATTGGCCGAAAGAGTCCTGATTTTATCATTCATGAACCAGGTAATCACGGATCTAATCTAGCTGTTCTTGAGGTGAAATCTCATCTCTCATCAACTAAGAGATTTAACAAGGACATAGATACGGTCTGCAAATTCGTAAGGGATGATAAGATAGATTACAAATGGGGACTCCTCCTTATTGTAGGAGGCAATGATTTCAAGAAGAGATTCCTAAGAAAATTTGATGATGATATATCTTCAGATGAGCAGATAATACTCCTATGGCACAAAGCTGCAAAAACAAAGCCTATTCAAATCAGAGGTCCTGAAACCTCACTTTTTGATAAAAAGTTAGTCTGAAATGTCTTGGATTTTTTTTTGGTAATTTAGTCAATGAAATTCGATTAATACGATATCAATTTCATTTACGAGTGGCCGATAAAACG
>JARGGA010000149.1 GCA_029210805.1 Candidatus Thorarchaeota archaeon | reverse complement strand
GGGCATACTTCAGTTTCTTTCTCAGGCAACATGTTGGAACTCATTACTCCTTTCAGCAGATGCTGATTTCGTTGAACATGATGCGACTGTCAATTTCTCATAAACGTATGTAAATTCACTCTTTATTTCAAATGAAAAACTAGCTTCTACACTTTTTTATTGATATGTGGTTTGGAAATTCAACCATTTTTTTGACTATGTGTCGCCATTAATTTATGTTCCTGTTCAAAACACACTAATTCAAGTATCTGGATAATTCTCTTCCGATGGTTGCCCCTTGCCGATTTTTCCTTTTCCAATAAACAGAGAATATACCACCGAAATCCCTGAAATTCCAAGAAAACTGTTCACAACAAAATAAATCGTGAGGGCAATTCCAATCCAGAGAATAATATACTCTGTACAAAGGATAAGCCCTGCTAGCGCAAGGAAACTTGAGATAACTGCTGTTATCCAAATTCTCGACATGAGTCTATTTGCTGTGGATTTGGGTGGCAAAGAGTGCGATATATGTGTTGGCCATTTTCTATCACTTCTTAATGATTGCCATATCCTCCATCACTACATTGAATGGTGTAATGCTGCTTTCTGGAACAGCGACACCTATCGTGCTAAGATAACAAACCTGTAATTTGCTGTAGCATTGTAGATCTGAGAATTTGGGAATGCTAGTAGAATACTAGAGTCTCGTGCATAAATGTCAATTCCTAAGTGGATAATGTATCCGCTGATATTGTAGTGCTCAACAATGGCGAAAATTGACTCTTGAGGCGTTGACTGATTGAAAAACGCCCGCATATCAACAAAGCTTTGCGGAGATGTCCATGTGGATCCCATCATTATTTTGTTATCCGTCATTGATTCAACTATTTGATAGAAAACTCCATCCAAACTAGTAGCAAGTGTTCCAACATTATCAAAACCATTCGTCCGAAACCAATCAATTAACTCGTATTCTTCTTGGGTAATGTATGATTGAGTCCGATAGGCAATGTTCCAGTTAAGTCCAGTATTGCCATAGCCAAGTGTTGAATTTGCCACAGTAACCACCGTTGCACTTGACAGAATAAGGAATAGTATGAAAGATGTTATTCGAACGGTGTGTATCTGGGAAATCTTTGCTTCGCTTCCCTTAGTTTTCAGAATTTCTATTAGTTTTACTAAACCAATCCCTGCAAGAATACTGAAAGGAAATAACATGAAAAATCGAATGCGATTATTGAACCGTGTAATCTCTGTGACAGAGAGGTAAACAGATGCAAAAAGCAAGCCCAACAAGGACCTCTGTTTCTTTTTCACTGATTCAACTAATCCAAGAGCAAATGCCGGAAGCACTGGGAGCGAAGTATAAAGAAGGAATATTAAGCCGTCCCATTTCATAGGGAGAAAGGAATAGAGTACACCGAAGGCGACGTCTACAGAAACTACACTACCAGAAGATGGCCCTCCCTCAATGGCAAATGCAAGTGTTCCCCAAAAAAGAGTGGGGGCTGTTGCTAGAATCAATATTAAGCCAATAGATGCAGTACTAATTACCCAAATCGTTCGATAGCTAACACCCTTGAATATTGTGAATATGCTTCCCTCTCTGGCAAGAGCAGAGCCCCAAATGGCAAGCACTACATACACAAATATGACCAAGTGAATAAGAAAGACTGCAATCATGAATAATGAGTTGATGATGTACTCCCCTTTCAGCGAAGTCTTCTGTAATTCTGCCAACAAAACAGGTGCCACCAATATCATAGCTAGACTCGATGGCATTGACTCGAAGACTAGGAGGTAACTAATAGGGAGGTAGCATAGAACTGATGCAACTGCTAATCTACTATCCTTAGTTAGCCCTTTTGCTACATAATATACACAGGGCACTAGGAATGCTGAGTTTACAGCAAAGTATGAAACTAACGTGATTTCAAAAGTAAGTGATGGTAGTATGAACCTTGCAATTGATGAAAACACGAAAGCATTGAGATTGAACCCCTCTGGATAGAATGCATTCGAATCCATTCCGATTTCAGTTACAGGGAGCATAGAGTGATAGTCCAGATAGAGTAATTTCACCAAGTGTTCCGATCTATCCCATGCGCTGATTCCAACTACTTTTCCTTCCCATACAAAATATGAGAAGAAAACGAAGACACAGCCTAAGAGAAGAATGGCAAGTTCATTTTGATTTTGTTTACTGAAGGACACCATTGTCCCGATAGCATTTCGGAGTGCTTTTCCCATTGCAACCAAAAGTATTGAAATGGTCACAAGCCAAATTAGAAGCACTGCTGAATCTGTCAGAACTCTTTGGGAAGATAAGACGAAACCTACCAGAATGTAATAACTTGTGGAAATACCATATCCAACAACCAGGATCTTTAGTCTTCCTTTGCCATTGTAGATGATTGAAGCAAACAGAAAACCCGGAAGGAGATAGAGTAGGCTTGCCAATAAAATTACTGGCACCTCAATGAGCCCCGGATACCAGATTACCTCATCAACCATCATGCGTATCTCCAGACAAATGCAAATCCCTCCTTTTTTTGAGATGCATCGTACTTTTATGTTTCTGGCTTTGGAACAAATATACATTCTGCAACAATACTCAGCGTTCAAACACAATGGAGTTCTACTAATGAAATTCAACTGGTCCATAGTAATTGTCATACTTATTGCGTATTCTCTTATCATTCTGGGTGTCTATACTTTGCTTCTTAATTCCCAGAATATTGTATTGTTTCCCTTTCTTATCGTTCCAACACTTGTTGTTTTGATTTACGAAAATACTGGTGAACGCACTGAGGCTGAACAACGAACCCCATCTGATTTGTTACTTACTGTTTTCGCTTTCACATGTGGTGGTTGTTTTGGTATTCTCTTCTTCGGTATTGGACTATACGGAATTTTGCTGGCCATTATAGCAGCGCTACTAGTTGTTTTTTACATTCCAATGCTATTACAAGTCGAGAATCAGAATGAAATCTAGTACATTCGCGGCTTGGAACCCACTCCCTTTACAAATACAATTCGTTCAAATCTCGATTAAACACTGGTCAGTACAGAATTTTAATAGAGTATTCTAACGACATATTGCGCATCATACAGAGCAAAGGATTGCATATGTGGATATGCTGCTCTCCAGAGTGTTACATTTCTTAGCCTGAAGGAGTAACCCTCAATAATGACCGATATGTTATATCGCTCAATTATCTGCAGACGCTCTTCAAATGGATATATCACCTCACCCACATCAATTGCATAATACCCCCCATATATTCCAGCAATATCCTGATACTGACGGAGATCTGAATACCGTCTTTCAGCGAAGTAGACTTTATTTTCCACGATTGTGCTAAAAACCCTGCCAGCCGCACCCGCACTGGGATATGCAATTACTCTATCCCGCGTGACATTTTCCAGCACCCAATGAGCTACTCCTAGTGGGTGAAATAATTCCTCATCAAGTTCTGAATACGCTCTGAATGTATCCGGTTCTTCAACAGAATAATATTGAATTACCAATGTTGGTGAAAACACCATTATGACAATCAGAAATTGAACAATTGGAGTTATTTTTCCTGAAAACGTAGACTTGGTAATGCTGAACGTTTTTATCATCTGAAGGATGTGGAAGAAACCGATTCCTGCAAGTATTGTCATTGGAACCATAATGTAGTAAATTGCTCTTGGAAAAGTGAAAAGTGGAATGAAAATATACAGCAGCGAGAAACCTGTAAGCATGAGAATTGGCCAATTCCTACTTCTCCAAAGATACACGGCTCCTACAAGAACTAATGGGATGATGATAGGATCAATAACACTTGAGATTCCATCAATTTGAGGAACTAGATAATTCAAGTATGATTCAACTGCTGAAACTGACTCGCCTGAGCCTGAAGATTTTCTGGCAATTTCATCAAAAATCCCAATCAGTAGAGAATACTCAAAGAAGAACAATATCCCGAATCCCGCCAATCCGCCCAATCCGGTTTCAATAGCTCTTGCCATAAATTCTTTGAAAGTGAGTCGTCGAAATATCAGTGAAACAAAGTAGTACATACCGAGAAGGATTGCAGTGAACACAATTGGCAGCAGATGTATTGTAAGAAGCACCCCGATTAGAAGAATTATTATTGCTGAAACTTTCGTTCCTGTAATCACTTCTTCTGACCGCAGTATTACCAAAAGGAAGATGACCATTGCTAGTAAATACCCAAAGCTAGTTCCCACAGAGCCCAATAGAGCCAACTCAGTACCGGCTATTGTTAAGGTCAGAGCAGAAGACAATGCCGCAATTTTACTATTTTTCGTGAATCTTCGTGCCAAGACATAGACTGCTATTGGCCACAAACAAACAAAGAATGCCCAGACTAATTCGAACTGGATACCAAATTGATACAAGTCCACTGAGGTTTGGGATGCATCCAGACCAAGTGGAAAACAAGTGCAAGTAAGAGTAGAGAAAATAGTACATTGACTCCCTGAAAATAGAAGTTATTGTAATCTGTCCCTGGATACTGGTCATATAGCTCCCCATTTGAAAGAACATAGAGAAAATCTGCGAAATGATTTCCTCTATCCCATCCTTGAGGAAGGTTGGTTTGGCTTTCGAATATCATGCACAATATGAAACAAACTGCCATTGCAAAAATAACCACTTGCGCTTCTCGTTTTGACTTCACAGTGTTCCAGATTTCGATTAATTGTCTGACTCCGTATTGGCGCAATACCAATATTATCAGAAAAGCAGTCATGCCCCAAAATACAATGCTTGCAACAAGGATGTTGAACAGCATAAAAAAAGAGAGAATGAATCCTGTAATGATACACATGGCTGCGAAAATAGAAATTCCAATTAGCAGTTTCTCTGAAATAGTAAGTTTGTCTGGAAAAATCAAAAGCCCAATAGAAAATGAATTTATGACATACGCTCCTATAACGGAGAACACCACGAATATTATAGAAGCAACATCACTCATACCCTGAAAATCCCTCTTCTACTTGGCTCCGTTCCTCGTAAGATACACCCTTGCCTTCTACATCTTCATACTTTTGTCCTGATTGGTCAAATGTTGCCGCAATAATGAGGAATGTAGTACTTAGAATCCATAGAATGGCCAAATCCTCTATTCCAGAATCGAAATCTACCAGAAAGAAAGACAACATATTCAGAACCTGCACTATTCCTAAAACCATTAGTCCAAATGCTAGTGAATATTTCTGAATCCGAATGGCTTCCATTGTTAGAATTCCTCAAGAAACGAAATTTGCTCGTCCTTTAGAATTAATAACCCTGCCGAACATGAATTTCGTTTTTTCAATTATCCGAAACATCTCATTTATTCAATAAACTGGAATTCGCTTTATACCATTCCAATAGTTTCTCGATACCTGTTTCAACATTTGTAGTGGGGTCATATCCGATGAGATCCTTTGCTTTGCTGATGTCCGCAAACGTCAAAGGAACATCTCCAACTCTACCAGGTAGCCATTTTACCTCAACATTCGGGTTTGTTTTTGTTAGTATTGTGTCTACCAAATTACCTAACGAAACAGGTTTTGAGTTGCCCAAATTGAGAATGTGAAAACCATCATCAAGATCAATCGCGCCCAAAATGCCATTTACAATATCATCGACAAAAGTGTAGTCTCTTGCTGACTCGGGGCTCCCATAAACTGTAAGCAAGTTCTCTTCCAATACTCTTCGAATGAATGTATGAATTGCCATCTCGGGTCGCTGTCTTGGTCCATAAACAGTGAAGAATCTCAGACAGTTTATGTTCATTCCATATACCTTATGGTAGGAGTGTGCCATGGCCTCGTTCATTACTTTGGATGCGGCGTATGGAGATTCAGGTGTGGATACATTATCCGTTTCTCTAAATGGCCCCTCTGTTCTGCTTCCATACACTGAAGATGAAGATGCGAGAGTTAGTCTGTCAATCTCCAGATTGCGACATAGTCTGAGAATACTCTGTGTTCCAATTACATTATTTCTGAATGTTGCATCAGGGTCTTGTACCGAAGGGATTACTCCAGGTCTTGCTGCAAGATGAAGGATATGGTCTATTTCCAATGAATCTACGCTTTGCTTCAATGCTTCATAGTCAACAAGATCTTTCTCTAGAAGTGTATAGTTGCTGTTTTTCTGACATTCAGTGATGTTTGCTCTCTTTATTCTCGGGTCATAGTAGTCATCGAAGTTGTCAACAGAAATCACCTTGTCATTTCTTTTGAGGAGCCTTTCACAAACATGACTACCTATGAACCCTGCACCACCAGTTACTAATATTGTACGCAAAATCATACGCCTCAAGGTTTACTATGCAGTTGGACGGATTCGAAACGATGTGCTTTTATCTGTTCTCAAGTGGAGGGCTCTGTAGAATAATGCAAAACTTCCGTGACAAATTACTCTCCTCCATCAAACATTTCAGCTCCCAAGAGTGTGATAAAGAGGCTGCTTCATCCAAAGGTCGTAAGCAGGATAGATTATAATATACATTCAACTTCCTTGTTTTGAATTCAATATGAATTTCGTGAACCAACCTCTCCAATTGTATAAACAATTCCAAATCCTAAGAATGAATAAGAATGATATTATCAGGCTCCAAGAGAAGCGATTCAACTCTACTATTGATTTTGCATATCATCATATTCCGAACTATCATAGAAAAATCAGAAAGCATAGAATCCGTTCTTCAGATATTGAATCATTGAAAAATGTAAAGCGTATCCCGATAACAACAAAAGATGAATTAGCAACAGTACCTCTAACTGAATGGATACCGCGTCATTTAGATATCGAAAACTGCTACTTGTCCAAAACCAGTGGGTCAACTGGGATTATCACAGTAACCGCTTATAATCACCATCGTCGGCCTTTGAAACAGCTGTAGCAAATTACATTCATCTGTAATGGGTTCCCAAATATCAGTAAAAGTCGAGATAGCTACCGAGATTGATTATGGGAAAATTACGAAGAGACGATATTTGATTGCCAAGTGCTAGGAAGAATCCAATCATGAATCGTCCAATCCACAAGAATGATTAACCTCCTTCTATTTGAGTGATTTATTCAAACCCGTCTCACTAATAGTGGAGCGATTTGCATGAATCCTTTAAAAAGAATCAAAGTTCTTATGGTCGCCCCGTTGTTCCCTCCCGAGTATGCCGGGGGCGGAGCACAAGGAATTGCTCTTGGGTAAGAACTAGTTGCCAGAGGTGTACAAGTCATAGGTCTCGCTGGGACCAATACAAAGGGCCTAACCAATCCATATTCTGTGAAATTAGATTCCATAGACACATATCGGGTTTATCGTTCCGCAAAATCAAATCCTATTGGACATCTGGTATACCTTCTACGTTTCTTTCTGATGATGTATCGACTTGCCAGAAAAGTTGACATTATTCACTTTCATGGAATTAGGCTTTATCC
>JARGGA010000148.1 GCA_029210805.1 Candidatus Thorarchaeota archaeon | reverse complement strand
CGGGTTCGTGAAATCAAATGTGATTCCTGCTTGGGTTGAACTTGATGTCATTCATCCTGATTCAAATGGGTCTGAGCAAGAATTCGATGAAACCCTAACTGGCCTTTTTCGAGGCCTCCTACCACTAGCAGGTGCTGCCTTTCCAACAAGCTACTCCGATCTGGGGACCGTTGTTTCACCTAATCTCCTATCCTGCAATGATGGTCTATGGACCGTCTACTGTGATGTTAGGGCAATGACTGATGACAATGAAGCTGTTCAGGATGCCTTCACAAAAGCCATCTCTAGTAAAGTTGAGCTCTTCTCTCTGCGCGTTCCTGGAAGCGCCGGATGTGTTAATTCAGACCCGGGTTCAAAACTAATTAGAGCCGCAGAATGGGCACTAAAGAAAGAAGAAATTAACTACAAACTTATGGAAGGTTATGGTGCGTCTGATTCCAGATATTTTGCTGGTCAAGGGGCTGACGTTTTCGATTTCGGTCCAAGAGGCAACAATCTTCACGGACCAAATGAGTGGGTTTCCCTTTCATCAATTGAAGAGAACGCGCGGTTCTTCTACACTCTAATTGAAGTTCTTACAAGGAAACCAAGCCCCATATAATGAAAATAGGGGAATCCTAGTGAGAGTTTATTTCTCACTAGGCGTTATTGCTAAACTAATTTTTTCCTCGCCAAATGTATACGTCGCGTTGAATTTACCTACTGGCTTCTTGACTTTCTTTAAGCTAGTAGCTAGTGTTTCATCAGTGATATATTCTTCATTAGCTTCAACGGCATCAGAAACTCGCTTACTGGCAAAATACTGAACTTCAATCTCATCATCGATATTTAGTTCAGACGACTTTCGTAAATCCTGAACGCGACGTACGAAATCACGCGCCAATCCTTCGAATTCAAGTTCGGGGGTTATCTCCGTGGTTAACGCAGAAACGTAGGAACCCTCTGAAGATGTAGAGAATCCCTCCCTTGCTTCAACTTTCACCTCAACTTCTTCTGGAAGGATCTCAAGTACTTCACCGTCTATGGTGACCTTCACTGATTCACCTGCCTGCAACCGTGTTGATGCATCTCGAGTATCGAGTTCCAGTATTGCTTTTCTGACAGCAGGGAAACGCGCACCATACTTTTGACCAAGTTGCTTTGGCAGTGGCTTGAGGTCATAGCTTATCACCTCTGCAACAACATCAAGTAAACGGACATTCTTGACATTCAATTCACTTCTCAATACATCTGCATAGCGTTGGACTACCTTCCGTTCTTTATCTAATCCGACACCGAATGCAATCTCTGATAATGGCTGACGAAGTTTCACATTTGCCTTATTTCTCGAAGCATGACCTAGTGATACCAATTGAAGCACCAAGTCCATCTCGCTGTTGAGTTTTTCATCAATGATCTTCGGATTGCTTACAGGCCACTCACAATGGTGAATACTCTCAGGAGCCTCTGTATCAACACTTCGAGTGAGATTCTGATACATTACTTCGGTAACAAATGGTACAAATGGAGCAAGCAGACGGGAGAGTGTAACAAGAACCGTATACAGTGTATCATATGCTGCATTTTTGTCTAAATCTACTTCATCACTGCCGCCAGCTTCAGCCCAGAAACGACGACGACTTCGTCTGAGATACCAATTGCTAAGTTGATCTATGAAACGGTCAATAACTGCCGTAGCTGCATTGGGTTCATATGTTTCTAGACTCGTAGTCACTTTCTGAACAACATCGTTGAGTCTTGAGAGTATCCATTTATCTAAGTGGCTCAAAGTTTTTTTCGTTTTCTTCTTGGGGGTCCACCCATCCATAGTTGCATAGGTGACAAAGAAGGAATAGACATTCCAGAGCGGTATGAGGAATTGTCGCCTTACTTCATCTGCACGGTGGTATCCAAAAGCAAGGTCCTTCTCAGGTTTATGATCACAATAGAGCCATCGCATCACATCTACGCCCATCTTATCGGCCGCTTCGTCAAACTCGACCATATTTCCCCAAGACTTATGCATAGCTCTGCCATCTTCTGCAGTCAATGTAGCATATGTAAAGACGTTTTTGAATGGTGCCTTTCTTTCAAGGATTGTGCTCATCGCTAGAAGGCTATAGAACCAGTTTCTGAACTGACCTGGGAAGCTCTCGCTGATAAGGTCCGCTGGAAACCAAGTGCTCCAATACTCGCGATCAAATCTGTACCGCATCGTGCTCATAGCCACTATTCCCGCATCTAACCATGGGTTTCCTACATCTAAGACACGATTCATCTTGTGATTGCACTTGGTACAATTGAGTTTTATCTCATCTATAAATGGTCGATGCGGTGAATGGCCTTCAAAGGCATTCCACCCCTCAACTGCACGTTCTTTGAGTTCTTCTTTGCTTCCTATTACATCAAAGTGACCACACTCTGGACACTCCCAAATTGGCAGTGCAAGTCCCCAATATCTCTTCTTGGAAATCATCCAATCATCCATATTGCGTAGCCAGTCTATCTCTCTATCTTTTCCGAAAGATGGATACCAAGTAGTTTGCTCGTTGACCACTTCCATTATCTGGTAACGAAGATTGTTTTTCTTTTGCTTCTCAGTGACATCCTCATAAGGTATTTCGAGTTTTCTTCCCATCGATATGAACCACTCATCCACAAGACGAAAGACTAATTCTTCCTGACAACGCCAACACACTGGATACCGATGAGTATAGTCCTTGACGGAGTAAGTTAATCCCTTCTTCTTGAGATCGTCGAAGATTGGCTTTCGTACATCATTCACGTTCATACCAGATAGCCAATCAAAGCCATCGAGAAATAGACCGTTCTCTGTCAGCGGAGCTATCGCAGCTAGATCGTGTTCTTTGGAGAGCTGAAAGTCTTCAGCTCCACAGCCTGGTGCTATATGAACAATTCCGGTTCCCTCTTCTTCTCCGACCTCGTCCCATGTTATTACCTTATGATTTCCAGATACCCCACTTTCCTTTTGAGCCGGCAGTTCATCAAATGGGCCATTATAGATCCAGCCCTCCATTTCTCTTCCAGAAATCTCTTCTACTATTTCATAATCTCCCTTCAGCATATGGAGGGTTCCGTGACTTAGGTAGAGGATTTCATCATTCTGACGAACCTTGACATATGTAAGGTCTGAACCTACAGCAGCAGCAACATTGCTGCTGAGTGTCCATGGAGTGGTTGTCCATACAAGAAGGCTCTCTCCAGGGCGATTAACAAGTGGGAATCTTAGAGTTATGCTAGGATGCGTAAGTTCACGATATCCCTCTGTCACAATTTCATGTTGACTGATACCCGTTCCGCATCTCGCACACCAAGGTATAACATCTCTGCCCTTGTACACCCACCCTCTATCATGACATGATTTTATGACTCTCCAGATTGTATAGTTATTCTCCTCTGAGAAAGTGAAGTATGACCCTCCCAGCTCTGGCAAACCCAATTTGCCAACGAGCTCTTCTACTGTGCCCATGACTGGGCCCTCTACTCCATCTACGGTCAAGACTTTCAGTGGATCTTTACCAAGTTCATCATGCAGCAACCTGAGGGTTTCTTGATTATCCCAATTCATCCAGTACCCAAGTCGTATGCTTTGCTCAGCTTGCCGAGCAGCAAATTTCAATACGCGCTGCTTGCACATTATGATGAATTTTTCCAATCCAAAATCTTCGATATCACGCTTGCTCTTGAAACCCATATCTCGTTCAACATTGACTTCGACCCAGAGACCTTGGCAATCAAATCCGTTCTGATAGCGGGTTTGATAGCCTTGCATAGCTTTGAATCGTTGATACAAATCCTTGTATGTTCGACCCCATCCATGGTGAACCCCCATGGGATTATTTGCCGTGATAGGACCATCAAGAAATGACCATGGTGGACTATCCATTCTGAGTTTCTTTAACTTCTCAAATGCTTGAGTATCTTCCCAGAACTTAAGAACATCTTTTTCTTGAGAAACGAAATCGACTTTATTTGGTACTGGTTTGAACATTGGTATCACTGACCCATGCTGTAATTGTTTGATAGGACTGTCATTCGTGGTTTCCTCTCATATTGCATTGAATACCTATAAAGAAAACCAACAAGGGTGTAATCAGAGAATAGACTACAGCGTTTTTCACATGTGCTAGTGAATTTGGCAATCCATCCTTTATCCACCTATTTACTCTTCTTCGTGTTTGACTTAGTTAAAAAGCTTGGGCTAAATGATATTGACCATGTTGTTTCAACATTAGTAGGCGGTCCAACCAACACTTAATTATCCACTACAGAAAAAGAACCTAGATATAGGAAACCGTGAAGGTGAATGTAATGAGTGCCCTTGAAGAACGCTCTCTAGACCAGCTTGCAGATATGATCTACAATGTGCTGTGGCAAGATATCCTTGAGGTATTTCGTGCAGTAAGACCAAAGATTGACTCAGAAGGACCTGAAAAAGTTAAGGCTGCATTCAGTGCTGCAAAGGATAGATTCCTTGCAGGAAAATTTGCTGAGCACCTTGAAGTTAGATGGGGGATGAATATGTGTCCATTCTGTAATGATGACAATATTGAGAAGAATGGAATTGCCTATGTTCAACCTTCTGGAGACGGGCTTGAGTTCAATCATTGTCTCAATGATCGAATAGGTATCCTCTACAATCTTGTGGTAGCAAAAGCAACTATGGATTCTTTCGTAATTGGTTTAGGAACACCGGGTCAGTTCAACGGCATGTCGTTTTATTGGACTGCAGTTGCATCTGAGAGTATGGTTTCCTATCAGCCAATGTTTGAAATCATTAAGGATGGCCAGTGGATTGGAACTATTTCGTTCGACTCTAATTTCAATGTCAAGTATTTGCCTTTCAAATCTATGACGGCTTCTGTTGCTCGAGGAGCCAATGAGCCTTGGACAACCGAAATTCCTGATAATCTTAGGGGTGCTATTGATCAATACATTGAAGCAGCAAAGGAGCAAATTGAAGTTGCATTAGTGCTTTAGGTGTCGACTTGAGGGTGATTTAGTTGATAAACGAAAAACTAGTTCGTGATGGAATTCCTGAGCTTATCCGCGCCTCAGGCGAAGAGCCCGAGTATCGAACTGTAACAGGAAAAGAGTTAGACCTGTATCTGCGCAAGAAGATTGTTGAGGAAGCGACGGAACTTGTGGAATCTGGGAGTATTGACGAGCTTGTGGATATCCTTGAGGTAGTAGATGCCTTCATGAATCTGCGAAAAGTTGACACGGGTTTGATCGAGATGCAAAGGCATGCCAAAAGACTCGCACGTGGTGGATTCGATGAGGGGTTCGTGTTAAAAATGAAAGAATAGGTTTCTTCTGGAATTCCCTACTCATACTCGTAAACTTCGGACAAAGGTTATATTGCAAAATTAAAAGCA
Source organism: Candidatus Thorarchaeota archaeon (assembly GCA_029210805.1). GTDB lineage: Archaea > Asgardarchaeota > Thorarchaeia > Thorarchaeales > Thorarchaeaceae > MP5-2226. The sequence continues at coordinate 2,068 of JARGGA010000148.1, read as the reverse complement.
AACTTTGTGAAATACCACCCTGTTCAGTGGTGGTTCCATGTGGTCATGGAGTGAATTATTATGGCAGCTGATAAAGTAAAGCCGATACCTGAAGAGCCGGTCAAACATACTGATGGAGGATTCCTTTCTAGGTATCATGTTGAAAAATATCCTGTAAGGCCGCTACCTTACACAACCCAGTCAATCTGTCCTGATTGTCTTATGACAGATGATAAAGTAGAGGTTATTGATGCTACTGTTTATGAAGAAGACGGAAAAATCATGTATAAGAAATCCTGCGAGAAGCATGGAGAATATATCGATGTTTATTGGGGAGATGCTGAAATGTTCAAGAAGGCTCAGACTTGGTGGTATAAGTCAGTTGGCCTTGACAATCCCCGCACTGAGAGCATTAAAGGGTGTCCTGAGGATTGTGGTCCATGCACTGAACACAAATCCCATACTGCACTAGCTCTTATAGATGTAACAAATAGATGCAATCTTCGTTGTCCAATCTGCTTTGCAGTTGCAGCTGAAGGCGGTAACGTTTACGAACCTACTCCCGAGGAAGTTCTTGAGATGATGCGAAACCTTCGAAGCAACAAACCAGTTCCTGCCCCTGCTCTTCAATTCGCGGGTGGTGAGCCTACAGTTAGCAAACACCTTCCTCAGTACATTAAATGGGCAAAAGAACTTGGTTTCAGACACGTTCAGATTGCCAGCAATTCAATCCGTATTGGTAAGAGCAAGGAGTATCTTCAAGAATTACGGGATGCAGGTCTATCAACAATCTATATGCAGTTTGATGGGGTTACACCTGAGCCATATATTGAAGCCCGAGGATCGAACTTGCTTCCAGTCAAAAAACAGGCGATTCAACATGCCCGTGAGGTTGGAATGGAATCCATTGTTCTTGTACCCACAGTTGTCAGAGGTGTCAACAGTGATCAACTAGGAGCCATAATTGAATTCGCAGTTGAGAATCGAGATGTCGTCCGTTGTGTTAACTTTCAGCCAGTAAGTATCACAGGAAGGATTGATCACGAGTCCCGCCATGAGATGAGAATCACAATACCTGATGCTATTCATCTAATCGAAGAACAAACGGGTGGTATTATTCCTGCAGATTCATGGTATCCAGTTCCGTCAATGATGCCAGTAGGTCGTGCATTGGGCATGATGAAGGGTGGACCACAACTCGAGTTGAGTTCACACTTTGCCTGCGGAATGTCTACGTTTATCTTCATCGATGAAGATGGTTCCTATAAACCAATAACTGAGGTTATCAACGTTGATGCTTTCTTGGAGCTTCTAGAGGAGATTGCTAATCTTTACGCAGATGAAGCCCGTGGTGCAAGCCAACGTGCAAAAGCCAAGTTAGCTGCTGGTGCTCGACATATCAAGAAGAAAGGTATCCTGAAGGACTTGCTTGCTGCTTTCCTAGACCGCGGTGATTATGATTCTCTTGCTAAGTTCATGCGAAGAATAATCATGCTTGGTATGATGCACTTCCAAGATCCTTACAACTTCGACCTTGAAAGGGTTCAGCATTGTGATGTCAATTATGCAGTGCCTGACGGAAGAATTATTCCCTTCTGCACGATGAACACAATTCATCGTTCCCGCACAGAGGATAAGTTCTCAATGCCACTTGATGAATGGCGTAACTCCCACAAACCCACACAGGTTGAAGAAGAAAGCATCTCAAAGCCATTTGTAGCTGAGTAGATTCTTTTCGGGATGGTTTTCTAGTGAAGCCATCCCAACTATTTTCTTTGTCCCACCTGATTTTTGATTTTCGTTTTGCAATATTTCCTAGAATTAGATATCTGACGAAACATCATGTTCTGTATTCTAACCATATTAGATAATATAAATTCCATTTTCTAATTCATTCCAATCTATAGCTACAATTTATTACGATTTATGCACAAGAGAAAAGCCTAATAAGCTCCTAGACCCATATTATAATAGTCAACAGGTAGGTGTGGGAACATACTTACTTGAAGACATGGGTAACAAAATGCAAGGCGGGTACGTGGGCTAGTTTTTCGTTACATGCCCTCAATTACGAAACTCCCCCCTCCTA
>JARGGA010000147.1 GCA_029210805.1 Candidatus Thorarchaeota archaeon | reverse complement strand
CAGCATCTTTGGCTTTAGACGCTGTTGACCATGGTCGCAATCCATACACATTCCGCAATTCATTTCCAAGCAAGACAAAGGTTGTAGCCATGAGAATAGCTCCCATATGCCAGGGAACTAGTAAGGGGTTGAACATTGAATTGATGGTGTATGCAATAAACGGAAGAATGGGTACTAGAAGAAATCGGCTCCATCGAGGAAAACCAGATAGAACACGGTCTAAAACTACAAAAAGCATGAAACCAAAATAGAGGACGGGCAAGAACCACAGATGAGTTGCCTGACCAGGAGGCCCACTACCATAGAAGAACCAGAAAACGAGCTGGTCTGGTGTTACATAGGTATCAACTACACCTGGTAGTAGATAGAACAATCCCATGATGATGGTGTATAGACCAAAGTATGGTATCAGGAACTGACGGCCTCGTGTGATTGCAAACTCCTTCAACTGATACCTATGCTTGTCAGAATTATACGTTAATCCAGCCAAGACGAAGAAGAGAGGTATGGCAAAACTGCTGAGATGAGTCGTCACTGGATTGACCAGAGGAATTATCGAATGGACTAGAATAACGAGGATGATACCAATGCCTTTTGCCACATCGATCCACTCGACTCTCCGGGGTATAGATGATATCTCAGTCATAGGAGCAAATACCCTCCAACAAATACCGAGTCTTCCTCTTTTCGTATTAGAGTAATAGTGTTTTGATATTCGTATGATGAATCATATCAAAACTACCGGTAGATAAATTACATCTTGTGGCGATATTCACAGAAGTCGCTATAGGGGAGATACCCATGAAAAAGCACATCATCAGAGAAATACCGATAATTATGGTCATTCTTCTATGTCTACCTATAATGGTTGGAACATATTCGAATCATCAAATCGAATCACAGGTTTATGATATTGAAGACCAATTTGTAGTAGCAGATACTGACTTGGACAGAGTCGAGTGGAAGCTAGATCAATACCCAAATCCGGGTTTTGAATCATGGTCAACTGCATATGATCCAGTTGGAATTGATACATCTCGAACTTTGGAATACTATCGATGGTTTGCATCTGCTCCTTGGCCAGTTAATGAAGGAAGTCAGTCCTTTGGAATGCAGGCACGAGCCATGAATCCATATTATAAATCTCAAACTAGTTTGGGTAAAGGATGGACCGGGATATCAAACCCAGTTAATCTAACATTGAGTTTTGATTGGTATGTTGATGAACTTCCAGACCCGGTAGGAAATGACTCGTTGGTAATGGAAGTATATTTTCCAAGTAACAGGTATCTGAATTACCACCTAGCAAGTCAACCTACAAGTCCATCAAATACAACAACAGTGGCGAACTTCATTATTCCAGGACCGACTGATACCTGGAATACCCTAAGCAGAAATCTAACTGCTGATTTTATTGAGGCTTTTAGCACGGTCCCTACATCATTTCTTAGATTTACATGCTATTTGACTAGCCGAACTATCGACGACTACTCTCGAGCATTTATCGATGATGTGAACTTGTACAATACTACGGTGTTAGTTGGTGGGTCTACTCAAAATGGAGATTTCAATTCCGCTGGTACTTGGTATACTGCTCCATGCAAAGATCCTTCAGACATTTCACAGTGTACCGACAGTCAAGAGGGTGATTGGAGTCTCAATGCAACTTCCATTTCAAACGGCAACATCAGCTCTGCAATCGTTACATCTGAACACTATAAGGTGGCTAATGTACTAAATAGGGACGTATTCACATTTCAGTGGAAATTAAATGATATGCAGATATCTAATTCATTCAACTATGCCTACATTCGTGTGGAATGTACTAACAGTGATGGTATTGGATATTATGCCAGATACAAGTTAGCCGCTACATCAATGCCCATGGAAATCTTTGGGAATGGAATGGATAAGACTGTCACAGGATACAACACCGTTGGGGGTTGGTATTCTTTCAATACTAGCATATGGGAAGATCTGAGAGGTGTTTATACTTTCAACGACTTATCAATTGATTCAATAAAACTCATAGTAAGCACCAATGGAGCAGATCATAGATTGAGTGTTTTGTTTGACAACATTACCTTGACAATGGCGGCAATGAACGACATGGGGTATGAAGCCCATACAGGCGTTGGTGATGAGGTGTTTGCGTGGTCACCGGATGCGCTCACACATCCTGAAATGACCATCACAGACAGCTCCTACACTGGTCAGTACGCTGCAAATATAACTGTCGATGATACGAATACCTTTTCCGAAGACCAAGAATTCGGATATCTGCCGATAAACAATGAAACAGATACGTGGATTGACCTATATTGGAAGTTGGAAGAGTTCTCTGCGGTCGATTTCGAGCACATCTATCTTGAAGTCGGGTTCGATAACTCAGATTCATTTGCTTACATCTTTGCCAATGTTACTGCGGTCAATACTGGAAATGGTTTCGAGAAATTCATTCTCATAAATGGACGAAATACAGTTGGAACTTGGTTCAATTTGAGAAGAAACATCTTTGTTGACTATGTCAGCGTATACGGAACTGAACCAGATACAAATGTAGGGAGACTTCAACTGGCAGTAATTTCAGAGTCTGGAGGTCATATCGAATTTCTCTTGGATGATGTATATCTCTACACAGATCCCGCTCCAGAGATTGGTGTAACTTCTCTTGATCCAACAACACCTGAGGGAAATGAAGCGGTAGAAGTGACTGTGGAGGTCATTGAACCAAGTGTCGACAAGATATTGTTGCACTATCAGGTTGATGGAGGAACTTGGTATGAAGTTGTGATGGATGCCATCACTGGTAACTCATTTGCAGGGGATATCCCAGGACAATCATACCAATCAGAGGTTAAGTACTACATTTCAGCTAATGATACATTTGGACAATCGGCAATTGGTCAAGAGTATCTCTACACTGTGGATGATTTGACAGCGCCCACGATTGGTATCACAATTCCAACTAACGAATCAACGATTAGCAGTGTTGTAGATATTACGATTGATGCCTCTGATACCGCAACTGGAGTTCAGCGGGTTGAAATCTACATCGACAATGAACTAGTCGCAAATGATACATCTGCACCCTATACATATAGCTGGAATACATCACTGGTAGATGATGGGACACACAATGTATCTGCAGTGGTCTTTGATGATGTCGGTCTGAGTGCTTCAACAGTACATGTGGTAACTGTGGATAATTCAGTTACTACAACAACTACTACTACCACCACAACAACGACCACGACGACTACCACAACAGATACGCCAACGGATACTACTACTCCACCGCCTCCGGATATAACAATGATAATTGTTATTGTAGGCGCGATAGGGGCCATAGTAATCGTCTTAGTGTATGTGTTTGTGATACGACCCAAGTCCTAAGCGACTAACCTGTACTATGCCCTGTCAATATTGGCAGGGCACTTTCGGGTCTTACTGTATCAATCCGTCTAGTTCTAGAAAGAGTCACCTTCGGCAAACTTTTTAACGCTCTCAACCTCGGACAATTCTACACGCGCTCGGTGGTTCGAGTGTTTGTAAAAGCGCCTGTTGTCTAGGGGCTATGATGGATCCCTGCCACGGATCCGGCCCGGGTTCGAGTCCCGGCAGGCGCACCACTGCTTCTCATGCGTTTTATAGTACAAGCAGAAAATAGAAGATGAACAAATCCGGCAGGAAATGTATTATCCATGCCCAGAAGAACCCTTTAGTTTCTAACATGCTCTTTCCTAAGAAATAGCCAAGAAAGGCTGAGAGTCCCACACCAATGATACCATTTGGGATACCATAGAAATGACCAAGCCCGAAATAGACGGATGTTATCATTAGGGCTTGTGCCTTACCAACACCCGGTTCCAGCTCGCTCAAGGGAGCGGCTCGCAAGGTGAATTCTTCGTTGAATGCATTCATTATTGCTATGAGTGCTGCCACAGGTAACAAAACCAGTCCTCCAACAAGCTGTTCTACTGTTGGTTGGTTTGCCATAACCAGGAATACAACTGTAAAAACCACAAAAACAATCGCAAAGATTTTTCCAGTCTTTGTCCAAGGTTCTGGTTCTTTCACTCCGATAAGCCTGGAAGGTTCGACATTGGCATCGATTTGACCTTTAATAAGATAGAAGTCTTCCCGCTTTCTCCCAGTTACTACTAAAAAGAAGAGAATAGCAAAAGCTGGAGTCAATCGCAGCAAGTGCAAAGCTAGACTGTCAAAAGGGACAGGAAGTGTTCCCACCCACGTAATCCATTCCACACTCTGAGTGATCCAAGGTATTAAACCGAATCTCCAACCACCTCCAAATCCAAGGAAGAAGATGGTTACAATAATTGAAAAGAATCTCCACATAGAACGTGTCGGTTTGTATGCAACTGCTACCAGCAGAAGACTAAGCAGAACAGTACCATGAATCAATGGCCACCACTCAGGCATCACCGATGCGAACTCAACCCATAGTATCACAGCAATAGAACTAGCAAAGACCATTGCAGTCCAAGCAAGTGTCAATCCCACTTTGTGGATTTCATCTGGCTGTACATCATTTAGTTGTGATACGAGAATCTCCTCCAATTTCATTGCCTTCGTATTAGAATAAATACTAATCCTCTTGAGCAAACGAACAAAGCCAATACGTTTTCATAGCATATAAGATTTTCAATTCGAAGCATCTATTACTTTAGGGATACATGAGGATAATTTAGAAGGGATTTCTTTGCAGGATTCGATTATGGATTGGTTTGCCCAAAATGCAGGGTTAACAATTGGAATTATGATGGTTCCGATGATACTCCTTTTTGCTTGTTACATCAAGTCCTATGTCAGGATTTACTCACCAGGTGTGGAATGGCGTCACTACCGAAAGGGGAAACTCTACAATACGAGTGATGGAGGGATGGTTGTACGGATTCCATTTCTAGACCGTGTTGAGGTTGGAGATGGACCCACATACTACAAGGGCTCAATTATAGATCCACTTGAGAAATCTCTCAAGAAGGAGATTACCGTCCAAGCAGAGATACGAGAGGTTTGGGACGCATGGACTACCTTAGACGGCGTGAAATCATTCTTTGCCCCTGATGCTAAGATTGACCTGCGACTTGGCGGCCCCTATGAGATGTACTTCAATCCCAATGCGACACTGGGTTCTCGAGGTGGAGAGAATCTTAGGATTTTGAGTTATCTTCCCCCAGAGATGATTTCCTTTGAGTGGAATGCACCACCCGATTTCCGAAGAATACGAAAAGTGAAGACCTGGATAGTGGTTCAGTTGAAATCTGAAGTCCAAGGCAGAACCCAGGTGACCCTTACTCATTGTGGTTGGCAGGATGGGCTTGAATGGGATGAGGTGTACAACTATTTTGAGAAAGCATGGACGTTGGTCCTAGAAAGATTACAACAGAGATTCCTATATGGTCCAATAGACTGGGAGAGTATCATGAACGAGTGACCTTACGTTCTGTAGAATCGATTTGCATTCTCCCAGTATAGTTTGCGAAGAACGCCGAGGGGCAAATCAAGACCATTTATGAAAGTTCCTCCAGAGTCTTTTGTATCTGGGTCAGTGAATGGTAGAGGGGTATTCTTGGCATCAGTATCCCATAGAATTCGTTGTGCATTGACTCGCCTATTGTAGTTTATTCGCGAATTTTCAGTGGACGAAACATCTGTTCCGAACAAGACGCGATCTTGATAACGTATCATGAAATCGCGTGCCTTCTCGACATCTTTGCTTAGCTCTCGAGCCATCCATCGTGATGAGGCAGTATCAAGGTAGATATTTGGGAAAGCATCCATCCATCTGGAAAGATTGGACAATCTATGTATCTCTGGCTGTGCACCAAAATGGGGGATTTGAAATTTCACTCTTGGGTGCCGTTCCAGAACATTCTCTAGTTGTATCAGATGATCCTCTTTGACACCATACTTCTTCGAATCTTTGTAATGTGATGCAAAGTACGTGTCGGGATCAGCTACATGGATTATGATGGGAACGTCTGCATCTTCTAGTGCTTGGAAAACTGGGTCAAGTCTGATATCATCAATTCTGAATTCACCAGTAACAGATTCATAGTAATCGCGCCACCGAGGGCCAAACCATGTCTTTGCGAGTGAGTAGCCTTCCTCTTTCAAATTTGATATTTCATCTATAACGGGTTGGACATTGTATTGAGCAATATTCTCAAGGGAAAGATACTTGGCAAACACAAATCTCTCTGGATGGTGTCTTCGAGCTGCTTCAAATCCTTCCTTTGTATGAACTATTCCAATCTGAGTAGATATTCCAAGAGAGTTTCCAATTTGTACAAGTGCGTCAATGTCCTCTTTGTTTCCTATATGCGTGTGCGCATCAAAGATAGGACCAGTGTATTTCCATGTTTTAGTCAATGTATGCCAATCTCGCGAGGGATTACAGCCCTCAAAAGGGATTCCATACCGACAAGCGTGTTTCGTTCATCAGAGTATGAACTAGCTGAATGGCTAACGAAGCGCAGCTTTAACTCGACTAACTACTTGAAAACTAGGCGGCACAGTACCTGTGAATGCAATTCTGTTGTTTACAACTATGAGTGGAGCAGAGGAGTTGACAAACATAGTGAATTTCTCAGGTGTGGTAATTGGCTCAGTCCCTGCAGTTTCTAAAGCGCGATTCAAGATTTCCATGCCGGCCTGAAATCTGGATGGGTCCTTGTAGTCCAGAACTTCTATTCGTACTGATTCTCCAAGTTGATTCTTTACTTCATCGAGACACTTCGTGAGTTGATAGCCCTTGTCAAGCTTGATAACTGGTCCAATGTTGGGATCACTTGTTTCTTCATCACTAGGAACTACAGGACCATCATCTCCTACGAAGAGGCCATGTTCAATCGAAGTAGTAGTAAAGACTGTCACCTTGATGGTTTTCATGCCGGAACTTGTTGCATTTTCTAACTTATGTCTAGTGTTACCGCAGAAAACTATGAGTTGTACTTGCATTATGTTTCATATGCATATCTTCAATAGGAATGCAGGATGTGGACCCATATGCAACGCATTCTGTTCCTCTGCACAGGTAACTCTGCACGTAGTCAGATGTCAGAAGCATTACTGAAGTTAATGGGAGGCGAGGATTTTGAGGTCTATAGTGCGGGAACTGAAATATCCTCAGAAGTCCATCCTTTTGCAATCGAAGTGTTAAAGGAACGAGGAGCATCAATAGAAGGACTTTACCCGAAGAAGGTGAATCTGTTCGCAGATCAATTATTTGACAAGGTAATCACAGTTTGTGATAATGCGAAACAGACATGTCCTCATTTTCCAGGTGCAGAGGAGATGTTTCACTGGTCACTAGAAGATCCTACTGCATTTCAGGGAACATACGAAGAGATACTCATCACCTTTCGAAAAACCCGAGATGAAATTGAACGCCGAATAAGGACACATATCTTGAAACGATAGACTAGGTCATTTCCGAAGGTTCAACCGTTGATTGTAAACTGGACAAACCTGGACATGGAGTCTAGGCAGTCCGCCCAG
>JARGGA010000146.1 GCA_029210805.1 Candidatus Thorarchaeota archaeon | reverse complement strand
AATATAGACCTCAACATGGGCTGTTAGATTGCTTGTGCTCCGTACTGTTAGAGTTAGATGACCAACACCAGCGAATTCAGGACAAACAAAGGAAAAGTTGTTACCGGATTCAACAGTTTGTGTGAGTAGTGAACGTGTGGAGGCATCTACGGATATTGTAAGATTCGCTTCAGAAACGAACCCTCTCACAATGGGATTCTGAGGTGTTGTCATCAGCAATTCAGCTGAACGTGATTCGTATGGAGTAAAGTCGCCTTCGATTTTGTAGCTTGTGTTCATTGCATTCCCTTGAAGCGACAAGTATACTGCAAGAGCAGAAGCGGCTCGACCGAGAAGCTCTCCTTGATCTCGATTGAAGAGCTGATTACTCAATGTGTCAGCAGGGGGATTCTCAGGGTCCTGAGTATGACCACTAATCACATTCACTGCTGGAAAACCATGATTCCAGAAAGGCCTATGGTCAGTATCGGTATTCTGCTTCATCAGTGGATTTGCAATGTCCATCCCAGACTTCTTCATGAAGGCCTCTAAGAGTTCTGCTAAATACAGACTCTCTTGATAGCCCCTAGTTACAAGCGCCTCATGTTCGATGAGCAAACGTGTATCCTCAGACTGAGTAGGATCCCTAAACATTATCTCGTCAAAATTGTAGTAGGCAATGATATCCACACCATCATCGTAGAACTCCTCCGATACTTCCCTCGCCCCGTACAATTGTCGGGCCATGTGATTGACATCTACCCATTCGCAATTCCCTGAGAAGAAGCAATAATAGACATCAATAGGAAGCCTGAACTGAGATATCGTCTGAGCAATCATCGACACAACAGCAACCCCACCTGCATTCTGATTTATGCCAGCAGGATCACCTTCCTCGGTATCGAGATGTGCTCCGAAGACAATTGCTCTGCTATCATTTCCATAACCTTTCTGATATCCGATAAGAGAATCGTGTAATCCCCAGTATGAAAATTCGATTGCATCGCTATCCAGATGCTCCTCAAGCCACTCTGCAGCATGATAGTAGCCTATCGTTCCGGTCCTTCTAGTGCCAATTGAAGCAATGCCATTAAGCGGATTGAGATAATAGGAGGTGGTTGGCATGTTGTATGCTATATCCCACCAATTGAGATAGTTGGATGCATGAGGGATAATTTCTACATTTTCAACAACTTCAGGTCCCTCAGGTTCTGGCATAAGAAATACGGTGTATACGATAGCTGAAAATACGACAATAATCATTATCAGAATAGCTGCGCTCTTACGACTTGCCATGCACTAATCATCTCAACTTTTCTCAGGTGCTATGTTGTGCAAAAGTTGTTGCCCATAAATATGCGCCGAAAGGAGCATTTGGAAAATATCGACCAGCATATTCAAGTTTCCACTCAGAATTGTTCGCGTCCGACAGGATTTCATCTTCTTTTGGACTATATGGTGTCATAGGGACGCCTTTTTATGTGGGATTTCGAAAGTGATTTTGGCTCACTTACAGGAGTTGCATAAATGTCATACGACCGATGTGTTCGATGCGGGTCATGTTTGAAAATATGCCCCATCTTTGATGCAATGGGTGAAGAACAGTACTCACCAAGAGGGAAGAATTACTTGCTCCAGATTATGGACGAGATTGAGCAAGATCCTGAAGCAGCAAAAGAATTCAGAAAACTCTTGTTCACATGTACAATGTGCGGCCGGTGCAAGGAAACATGCTCATCTGATGTAGACCTTCTCAAGGTCTGGCATGAGCAGAGAGGCAAAGCAGTGCAGGAAAACCCAGAGGAGTTTGCATACCTAGGCCCATTACAAAATGCTTTGGAAAATGTCCAAAATATCTACGGACTTGATCCAGAAGATAGAGCAATGTTTTGGCTAGATGAGCTTGAAGATGAGATTCCAGGTCTAGCTGATCGTGTATATGAGCCAGGTAAGACGGCGGAAACTATGATTTTCCTAGGATGCCTCATGTCATTTAGAAGTTCACAACTTGATGTACTAAGATCTCTTTTCACTGCATTAGAGAAAGATGGGGCGGATTACATGGTAATGGGCTCAGAGGAGTTCTGTTGTGGTCATCCCCTTTATCTCATGGGTGATGATGACGGAGCGTCTGAGTTAAGAAGCCACAACAAATCGGTCATTCAGGACGCAAAGGCAAAACAGGTTGTCACTTGCTGTCCGGGTTGCTTAATCCAACTTAAAGAACATCATAACCTTGAGGGGGTGGAGGCTTTGCATCACACGGAGTTCTTTGACAGGCGATATGAAACGCTACCAGAACTCAAGCAGGAGAAGGAATTCGCCTACCATGATCCATGCGAGCTACATAGGGTTCTAGAAATCAAAAAGGAACCTCGGTCATTGTTAGATAAGATGAAAGCCAATTATCGAGATATCGAACCCAGCTGCTGTGGAGGTGGAGGTCTCCTACGAATGACTGATGCCAATCTCAGTGATATAATCATCGAGATGAGAGCTGCGAGCGAAGGACTCAGAGAAAATACTGTGCTAACATGCTGTCCCTCCTGCAGAGAGCAACTCTTGAGCAATAATCTCGAAACTAAAGATATTGTTGAACTTTTAGCAGAAGTTCTAGAGGAGAGAGGCGATTAGAATGAAACTCCGTGATTATGTGATAGGTGCAAACGCCTCAATGTACTATCGACTTAATTTCAAGAAAATAAAGGGAGTATACTATCCCAAGACAGAACAGCAGGTTGTTGATATAGTTAGAGATGCAAATGAGCATGGTTTTGGAGTTACTCCAAAAGGTGGAGGTTCAGGTCTTAGTGGTGCATGCACAGGAGGGAATGCTGAGCGAGTTATGGTCAATAGCCTCCAGATGAGAGAGATACTTAATGTGTCAAAGGACCAAGGATACATAGACACTCAACCAGGTGCCACTCCCGATGAGATCAATGCACTTCTTGCTAGTAGTAGGATGAAATTCTGGGTCGCTCCAAGCAGCAGAGATATCGCAACAGTTGGAGGTATTCTGAGCACTGATGGAGGAGGCAATGATACTTGGGTCAACGGAACTATGCGAGATAATACCCAGCGTGTGAAGATGGTTTTATACAATGGGAAACGGCTCACTGTTGACTGGGATGGTGTCAAGTGCGAAGATCCAGATTTGGAAAGAGATCTTAACAAACATAATATGACCCTTCATGATGTGGCTAGTGCCCATGGAACACTTGGCTACATTACTGAGATGAGATTGACAATCAAGCCTATTACATCGGTCCCAGTTGTTGGTGGAGTGGTTAATTACTCAGATAACACCGCAGCAGGTGAAGCACTTACAAAGATGATAGCAAAACAGACTCCAGTTACTTATGGTGAAGTGATAGCATCAGCGCACGCAGATGTCCGCGAGGGATTCACTCCGCCGCTTCACGTCATTGAGATTCCTGAAGAAGACCTTCCAGGACTTGAGGAAATTGTAGATTTCAAACAACTTCCATCTGATGAAGTAGCTCGCATGAAAGACATCAGAATCAAGTTGCCAAAACGCCAGCCCAAGGAAGGAGGGCAAGTCGCTCTCTTCGAAGGGTACGGGTTCCATGCTGAAAGCCTGAAGAATATGCAAGACAGAATTGATGAAATTGATGCCCTTCTAAGAAGACATGATCTCGAGCCATTTGCCAAATATGGCCATGGCCCAAGCAAATGGTATCTAGGTGATAACACTCCAGCCTATGGTATCATTCTTCACTCTCGAGAGATACGCCCCGAGGGCAAGCCTGGAAAGGAAGTCTACCAAGCAGTTCTTGATATCGTGCAGTTATGTAAGAAACTCAAGATAACACCCAAACCTGAGCATAAATGGCCATTCTCAGATGAAGTCAAAAACGCGAGATTGACAGAACTCCGACAGGTACTCGGTGCTGGCTTTAACGAGTTCATGCTTGACCCAGAGTATAATGACATCCTAGCTTCAATGGTATAGCCTCCTAAAGACCGGCAGAATACTTTCGGCCATGTCTCTGAGGGGCTTATATACACTGATGAAGAATAAATTACTGAGTACAATGAGAAGAGCAGATATTAGTCCTAAGGGCTTGTTCGACCCATACTACGTACCTTCCACCCTACTTCACCGGGAGAGGGAGCTTGATACAATCGGAGGCATCTACGCAGATTCTTACTCAGACGATTATGGTATCAATTGCCTTGTCCACGGGATAAGTGGTGTCGGAAATACAGCATTTTCAAGGTACTTCCTGACCAAGGTAGTTCCTGAAAGCTTTGATGCGTACACAGTCTATGTAGACGCCAAGAACAAGGACACTCTTGAGATTGTCTCAGAGATGAGCGATAAGATTCATCGTCAGACCAATACCCCTGTTACTTTCGCATTCGACCTGGATGTTCTTTGGCTGCAGCTCAAACGTACTGCATCAGCGTCTCCAAGAAAGGGAGTATTTGTCATTGACAACATCGATGAAAGCAACGAAGAAATCTACTCCAAAGTTGCACGTCTTTCAAAGGAGATCAAAGCCAGTACAATAGGGGTTCTAAACAGTCATGATTATCGACTGCTAACAAAAGGCAACGCTTCACATATGGCATATGACACAGAACTGCCGTTGGACACATACACTCAATCTCAACTGTATGATATTGTCAGAATGCGAGTAGAGGATACTTTCCCCCACGGGCTAACAGATGAAATTGTACGATATGTGACGGATATTTGTGTGGAATTCGATGCATCCAAACCGAAGACATCAGTTGAAGCACTCAAAGCTCTTTGGCCCATGGCATCCAAGGGACAAGAAATTGATTCGGATACAGTAAGGGCTGCGACCGCTCACATATCTACATTTGCCCACGATGAAGACTACATGGACACGATTGACACAATTAGCATGAACGACTTTATGACTTTGCTTGTACTTGAAGCACTTACGGAGCATCTCATGCGTTACAAGACAGAGACCTACATTGACAGGCAGACCTTGAGTGAGATTGTTCAGGTCAAATGTGAGGAGCAGGGAGTAAGATATGCAGAGGAAGACATTGAGAAGAGTCTTCAAACGCTCATCTTCCAAAGCATTGTCTTCGAATCAGGATACTCAAGGAACTTACTCTATGTACTCGTTCCTCCAGAGATTCTCTATGATTCAGCAATGACACTTAGAAGAGAGCTTGCGCGGAGAAAGTAAACGCGTTCGACGGTATATGTTCTGGATACAGTCAAATCTTACGACTTTAGTTAACCATATCGAATAAATCTACAAGAAAAATGAATAACGGTCTTCATTGGCAATCGTGGTAGGGGGTGAGTTTCGTAATTGAAATTCAAAGGGGGCTCTGGTCGCTTAGCTAATTGATGGAAAACGGTCATCCCATTTTCTTTCGGTAGATGATTAACACAATTACAATTGCTAATACTCCCCCAACCAGTACTATTGTCAGCATGCGAAGAGTATTGTGCGTTCCAATTCACAATATTCGTTGATTCCATTGGTAGTTCGATAGTCATCCAGACTTCCGATTCTCTGAGGAGAACCTGCACATG
Source organism: Candidatus Thorarchaeota archaeon (assembly GCA_029210805.1). Taxonomy (GTDB): domain Archaea; phylum Asgardarchaeota; class Thorarchaeia; order Thorarchaeales; family Thorarchaeaceae; genus MP5-2226. Next base: position 2,125 of record JARGGA010000146.1, on the reverse strand, counting down.
GAAAATGAGGAAAAGGTTATAATTTTCCAAGTTCATGGTAGCAACATGTTGGAGGAGAGGTCTTTCGATTATGGGTTTATGACAATCTTTTGGGGACTCGTCATAACCTTCTTTGATTTTAGAATCAATGGTTTCAATCTCATCCCAGACTTTGTAGGATACGTTCTGGTCATGATAGGTGTTGCAAAAACGATGAGACTTGATTATAGATTTGGTCAAGCTCGAACAGCTGCGATAATACTTATCCCACTGTCATTGCCAGATATTATAGAATTTCCAGCAGGCGACCCTTTCTGGCCTATCTCTATAATTAGCGGTTTTTGCTATTTGGTTTTCATTTGGGTATTTCTTGGTGGAATCAAGAGTGTAGCGGAGAGTCACGGAAATGCTTCGCTGGCAGAGCTCGCATACAAGGTTCTCATTGCTACATTTGTCATAAGAGGTGTAAATCTTACCTTTTCACTCATTGTCAATCTCCTCGGTTCTAGTGCAGGGGCAATCATTCTTCTAGTGGTTCCTCTAGTATTCGTAGGATTGCTCGTTGGAGTATTAGTTCTCTACGTTGTATATCGCGCCTCGCAGGAGATTAGTTTGCCAGCAGCACAATCTGAACCTTTACAGTAAAGACTCAGGAATACGGGATTATGGAAAATGAAAAGGTGTGTAGGCCGGAAGCCCGGCCACAAATTCACTTGGTTTAATCGCCCTTCATTGCCTTCTTGGCTGCGACTTCAGTCGTGGCCCAAGCGTCTAGACCGTCAGCACCTTGAAGAGCAGTGAACTCACCCATATCAGATGGTTCAATCACTGCAATCCAACCAGCACCATAAGGATCGTCGTTTAGAAGAGCAGGATTATCTTTCAGTGCATCATTTACTTCAGCAATGATTCCACCAACAGGGGCTTTAACAGCACCAGTCCATTTCCCGGACTCAAGAGTACCAATGCTTCGGCCACTCTTGACATCCTTGCCTGCCGGCCTTAAACGGATAAACTTAATCTTGCCTGCTGCAAATGCACCAAGCTCTGTGATACCTAACTTGATCTTTCCGCCCTCATCCTTCAACCATAGTGAGTCTGTCTCACTGGAATAGTAACGTAGATCATCTGGAAAATCGAACTCGTCAACTTTGACCATGGCTATTACACCTTACTCGTTATGAAACTAAACGTACTATAAGACCGTTTCGGAGAGAAAATTAACGAACTTTCAAATTGTAAATTATTACGTATCTTCTCCAATCATTATCTTACGCATAGTATCTAGCTCTGCCGCTTCCACCTCAACATAGATTGGACCTGAGTATCCGCAACCTTCTTCCTCGCAGTAGTAAGTTGTTGGTACTAGCCAACCTCCGACTGAGCTAGCTGTTTCTCTGATCTTTGAACTGCCACACTTCGGACAGACTCGTATTGTGAGCTGTTTCAAACTGCTTCCTCCCGGCGTTGTATTTATGATATAGGTCAGCATTCTTTTAAACTGCATGCCAGCTGCAGAAGGCTGTATTCGGTTTCAGGGGCGGTTATTAGTGTTCAACATGACAAAAGTATGAGATGAAAGAGACCAAATCGGACTTGGCGCCAGGTTTCTTCACGGCAGACCAAGTGGTTAGAATGACAATGAGCACAGGCATTACCGCCATCGACGAATTACTTGGAGGGGGACTAGAGGCTGGACTTGTTCATCTATTCTACGGATCCAGAACACTTCATGAGGACCTCCTTAAGATGGCAGTACATGCACAGATTCCTGAGGCGAAGGGAGGTCTTGAGAGTCCGACCATCATTATTGACAGTGCTAATATGCTCAAGATTGAGAAACTCACGGACTACTCATTTGATTTTGAACTACAACCAGAGGAAGTCATGGATAATGTCTACATCACACGAGCATTCAACTCCTCTCAAACCTATGACATTGTGATGAATCAACTTGAGGAGTTTTTTGCGAGAGTTCCTGCAAAACTCATGTTCGTGACAGGGCTTCCAGACCTCTATATCAAAGAGGGGATGACTGGAGAGAATGCCCAGCAAATCACACACATGGCCACACGTCTAATGACCTTCACACTTCAGAAAGGGATATTCACCGTCATAACGGCTCCTAGTTCGGACAGGAATAGGA
>JARGGA010000145.1 GCA_029210805.1 Candidatus Thorarchaeota archaeon | reverse complement strand
AGTATGCCCATTCCAATATATCAAGAGTGACGTGACGGAATACGACAATGAACCTCCCTTTCACCCCCCTCAGAATTTTCCAGAGTACCAATTCGAAAACTTAGGAAGTAATGACGTCTACACCATCTTCCGGCAACTTCTGCATTCATGTGGATTAGATGATGTTAATTATGACACGCCAGAATGGAACCCATTAGGTAGTTGGGTGAAACAAGGATACAATGTTCTTATTAAGCCAAATCTCGTTATCGATAGTGAATGGCTCAAGCCAAATCAATTGGCAGCTACCATAGTACATGGCTCATTTCTAAGACCTTTGGTTGACTACTGTCTTATCGCTCTTGGCGGAAAGGGTCAAATCACGATAGCTGATGGACCAGTGGATATTGCAAATTTTGACAATATCGTTAAAGAAACGGGGATTTCAGATATAGTGAATTGGTACAGACAGAATGGACATCCGGTACAGCTTTTTGATATGAGACCTGAACGTCTTCAACGAGTCATCAAACTACCTCTTGGAAAGATTTCCGTTTCATTGATGAAACGAAAAGCTCTATCAGGCGATCCAAAGGGGTATGGTTGGGTGAAGCTCGATTCAGATAGTTCATTTCAGGGGCTATCGAATTCTTCACTGAAGCGACTGAGGTCAATCCAGCAGATTCGACCACGCAAAGGACCTTCAAAGATTAATAGCGATGGCAAACATATGTATCCGATTGCAAGAACAACGCTGCAGGCTGATTGTCTAATCTCAGTAGCAAAACTGAAATCACACAAGAAAATTGGTGTGACGCTAGGACTCAAGAATATGGTTGGCGTTATCCTTCCGAGGTTTTGGCTTGCACATTACAGAGAAGGTGCACCTCCTGAAGGTGATGAAAATGCACCATCACTTAGTTTGCAATCAAAATTGCTTTCTAAGATTCATGAAAAGATGGCCATATCTGGGTACATGAAAGTTCTTTTCAGTACGAATGAGGTTGTTTCAGGAAGGAGGGGATCTTGGTCAGGAAATGATACTTTGTGGAGAGTTGCGCTAGACCTCTTGAAGTGTGTATTGTTTTCTAACAAGTTAGGAAAAATCATGAAAAATCAGCAAAGACAATACCTATCAATTGTTGATGGGATAGTATCTGGAGAGTTTGATGGACCTCTAAATCCAACTCCAAAACCTACTGGAATCATTGTATTGGGAAGCAACCCACTTGCTGTAGATACATATTGCAGATGATTTGGTGATGCAGAGTAATTGTGTGCAACGTATTCTAAGTCCTGAAATGAAACAGAAGCAATCATGTCACAGTTTCGGATTATGAATGATTCTATTGAAGAATCATAGATTTGTTTTACAATGCCTTTAGCCGTTGTTGTTTTATATGGTTTGGTAACTATCTATGATGACTTGAAGAAAATAATTGATCGGTAGAAAAAAAGAAATTAGGATGAAGCATTCATCTCACTATATAGAAAATCCAACTGGTTGTTAACAGATTTCAATGTATATCTGGTTTCAACAGTTTCTCGCGCCCGTTTTGCTTTGGTTTGAACATCTGGATCGTAATCAAGAATACGAGTTAATGCTGAATCTATACTATCGATATTCATTCTAATTAACATGCCATTATTTCCATTCCTAAGGATTCGTGGAATATCACCTACAGGTGTGGCAATAACAGGTAATCCAGAGGCCATAGCTTCCAAAATAACTGTCGGAAGGCCCTCCCAATACGATGGCAAGACTAATGCATCAGATTCAGCCATGATCGAAGGAATCTCACAATGCTCTCGTTGTCCATACATTTCGATGGTTATTCCATTTTCTTGTCGATCGATTTTGTCTTTCAGTTGAGCGAATTTTGAGTATAGGGATCCTTGTCCAACAAATCGAAATGTGAATTGGTTTTTACTTTCCCGATTCTTGTTGACAATCCAATCATAAATTAGATTTAGGCCCTTCCAATGCTCCAAATCTCCAACATACAGAAGGACAGGTTTGCCTTTCTTTAGGTCATTCTTTTTGAATCTAAATTGTTCTATATCAACAAAATTAGGTACATAATGTAGTTTTTCTGGGTTAATGCAATGATGATTTGCAACATATTCCAAATCGCGATAAGATACGGACGCAATTATATCACTATTCTTGAAAATGAAGGTGCCTATTGACTGATCATATACTCTCTTTACCATTCTTCTCGTGATGCTTGTTCTATAGGGTACTGGACCAAGCCCTCCATGAAGTTGTAGCAATGCTTTCTTTTTGCTTAATCGCTTTGCAAAAATTGCTTGGGCTGAAAGAGTGTATAGGTAGGAATGTACATGGATAATATCAGCATCCAATTTTGATATTTTCGGGGCAATGAAGCAAAGTGGGTCGATATTCCAAACAGTTACAGGTGCATATGTTCGGTTAATTTTAACACCATCGACAAAATAATCTCCAACTTTGGAAGGAAATCGTGTTGTTGTCAGCACAGTTACATCATGCTCTAGTACTTGCTGCTTCGAGATATGTGCAACGAATCGCTCAGATCCACCTAACTGTTCACCTAAACATGGACAGACATGAACTATTTTCATTACACGAGCCCCATCACATAACCCAATCACCATTGCTACAAAACATAGTTAAGAATCTTTCTTGATGGTTTTCTATAGGGAGAGAACGATTCTGGAAATCGGACGATTTATCTACACCTCCACTCCGATATGATAATCTCCGAAATCTAAGAAAAAAAGCAATGAATTCGATATTTTGAAAAAATCGGAATTACGTGAGGGAGGAAGAAAATGATAGCAGTACGAAGGAATCTTACTGGTCAGAAATTTCTCCGTTCCATCATTTCATTATTGATTTTCGGTCTGCTTTCCTCACTTTTCCTTGTTTCATATGATATTGAATTCGGGTTGATTGATGACCTTCTGGTATTAATCATAGGCTTCTTTGCGTTTATCTGCATTCCCGGGGAGAACTTAGCACGTTTGTTACTAGGAAAAAAGAAACAAATGGGAGTGGGACTGATTGTTGGCATTCTCCTCAACCTGATATTCATTCAGATACTTTTTTTCCTTTCTATGCTATTGCAGATTCAGGTAGTATTACGTTATTGGATCGTATTATGCAATGTGCTTTTTCTAGCGATTCTGCTTGGAGTCAATGGCGACACTAGAATTCTTGTGTACACCGCTGAAGGTTTCAAGTCAGTAGTGAAAAGTTCACCAAACTTGATCATAATACTATTCATAGCAATCGGAATTAGATTAGCTCTTGCACCTATTGGTCTGACAAGTTTTGCACCAGACGCGGGGCTTTACTTCGATTATGCACGTAATATCAACGAGGGCCTTTTTCAGTCTAATATTATGAATGATGGAGCAGTTGCAAGTAGAGGTGTAAACGTTGACGAGATTGCGCATCATTCAACATCGTATCTGTATGCAATATCCTACATGTTTATGTCAGGGACGCAAAGCAATCCCATTTTCTTTCTCGTTCTTTTCAGTATACTATCTATGATGGGGGTATATAGCTTTGCTAGAAACTATTTTGGGGACAGAACTGCTGAGATTTCCGTATTGCTAATTGCTGTGCATCCTACTTTGGTATATTTTTCTGTTGTTGGTTATGGACCAGAATTATTCAGCTTCACATTCCTTATTTTCGCGGTGCTTTTACTTAGCGATGGCAACAAAGAGTCCAATTCCAAGTATATATTGGCAGGTGTTTTGGTTGCATTTGTCGAGAACATATGGTTTGTGAATTTCTACATCGTGGTTTTTGTTTTACCATTGGCGTTAATTTTTAGTCAAAGAACGATAACCAAAGAACAAATCTATCTTATGTTTGCGCTAGTAGGGGCTTTAATTGCCAGGCAGGTTTTGGCTAATATATTCCTGTTCATTCTCATTTGGATGATAATATTCATGGCATTTTATGTTTCTAGAAGAGGACGGCTAATAGACACTACGCAGACCTTTCCAATATTGATTGGATATTTTCTATTTAGCATGTTTCTATATTTGCCAGCTCAACTATCCTCGATTATAAACAACTCCCCAGTCGCCGGAATTGGATTGAATGGATTTACCGAGTCTATATTCACATTACCTACATTCTATTATATTGCCGGGGGATTATTCTTCCTCTTTTGGCATCTTACTCCAGTCTTGTTTGGCTTACTAATCATAGGCCTGTGGATGCTTCGAGATAATCATAGATACCAGACATTTTCTTTAATCGCATTAGCAATCTCCGTTGGAACTGGAATTATACTTGTTTCCATAGAGCCTATGAAAATTGAATACCTCTATACAACTGCAAGGTTTCTAATATCAATAATCATGATTGCCTGTATACTAGTCGGAAATATTCTTGCTACCGGTTATGAAAAATACTGCAGTAACATTTCCCTTACTCGAAGCAGAAGGTCCTTCGGCATTAAACAAATTCTGGGAATTGCATCTATTGGTATTATTCTTGTTGGGTCACTTGCTCCAGGGTATCTAGCACTAAACGCAAATGCAGATTTTGTAAATCCTGAAAAGAGATATGCTTGGCAAGGATTGCTAGAGTGGGTAGATGCAAACACTGTTGAAGGAGATAGATTCCTATTAGATCGAGCAAGAGAGTTTGCATGGATAACAAATCGAGAAGGCATATACCTCAATCTTCATTATTCACGGGATTTGGAATGGGAGGCGACATACGAGTTATTGCGAATGGTAAATGATTATAATGCTGATTTCCTCATACTCGACAGCTATACAGTTGCACATTGGAATAACTTTGAGTTCTTGCAAAAGGCATCAATGACAAACGAGAATACCCTTCCATTAAATGCAAGAGAAGCAGCGTTATTAGTTGGAGAGAATAGTTCAGAGCATTTACAAAGCATTGATCTATTATACCAGACTCAAGCCAACTCATATGGGGATTACGTGCGAATCTTTTCCGTGGTAGAAGAAGCGTATTCCGTTTCGTGGAGGAATATTTCATTTAGCGAAGATTGGGATGTTTCATCTGGTATTGAGTTGGATGGAACAAGATCCGAAATACACTTCCTCAAGTCAGCCAATTCGGCAATAGAGCGAAATATACTAAGCCCATTTAATATCACTACAAGTGGCGGATTTGTTCTCTTCAGTTTTTCAGAAGTGAATGCTGAAGTAACGAGGATATCACTCATCAACACTCAAGGAGTTGTGATTCAACAAGCTGAACGCATAGAGGGTAGTATATTCTATGCTCAACTAGGGTGTCATCTAATAGGAAACATCAGAATTGAAATGCAAGGAGATATCCAAGGAACTATATCATTGGAGGAGATGGCAATCTGGCAATGAATCTGTTCCACGTTTCACCTTTTATTTAGATAGTACCTCGTAAAGACATTCCGACCCATATGATTTCCAAGGATTACCATAGAGCCATTTCTGGTTTTAGGGTTTCTTCAATAGTAATTCTGTTCTCCATGAACCAGTTGTGAACATGCTCCAGACCTTGACGAACAGATGTTTTTGGTACAAATCCAAGTAGGCGTTCAATTTTCTCAACTGAAGCGCGTCTTCTGTTAGATAAGTCCCATGAACGTTTAGGAAGTTGAATCGTTTCTGCATCATTACCAGTTATTGCATTGACCATATCCACAAGTTCCTTGACGGTGGTTTCTTTCCCAGTTGCAATATTTATTGCTTCACCCCGCGCGGCATCAGTTACACCCATTCGCAGATTTGCTTCAACTACATCTCCGACAAAACAGAAGTCACGAGTTTCATCTCCTGTCCCCATTAAAGTCAGGGGTTTGTTATGTAATGCTCTCCAAAAGAAATTGGGAATAACATTCCTATAGCGACCAGGAACTTCACCAGGTCCTAAGACATTGAAGTACCGGCCCATCGCGATGGGGAGTCCATAGATATGGTGATAATGATTGCAATACAACTCACCTAGGAGTTTGTGGATCTGATAAGGTGTATCAAGAGATAGTGAAACAAACTCCTCCTTGAAGGGAAGAGGGGCAAAGCTTCCATAGACAGAACATCCTGAGGATGCAAAAACGATGCCTTCAGGTTCTGATAGTCGGCAATATTCCAATACCTTGAGGGTACCCATACCATTAACCATGAGATCGGTTTCAGGATGGTCGATGCTGTTCTGGTTTGCAAAATGAGCTGCGAGATGGAATACAAAATCGGGCTTCGTGTAAAATGCCTGCTTCAGTTTCTGTTCATCTAGAATGCTTCCTTCAATGAATTCTACACTTTCGTGTTTGGGAATGTTCCACCTATATGCTGCCGACAAATCATCTAATACTACAATTTTATGAGAACCGGCCTCTACCAATGCCATAATCAGATTGCCGCCGATACAGCCAGCACCTCCAGTGATGAGCACGGTTTTATCGTTATACTTCTCCAGTACTTCAGTGAAATTCATTTTAATCAGCCCTCAACTCTGTATGCTTTTCGAAACCATTCAACGGTCCTCTCAATTCCTTCGTCCAATGGAACTGTGATTCTGTGATTTATCTCTTTCTTGGCTTTTGATGAGTCTGCAATCTTGAACCTTGTTGTGAAAGCTTCTTCACCCTTAAACTCGACTAAGGAATCGGCTTGGCCAAGATGCTTCTGAACCAAGCCGGAGAGTTCTTCAATGGAATACTGAGTTTCACTTCCGAGATTATAGACCTCACCAGCGTTGAAATTATCAAGAATGCTAGCAAAAGTTCGTGCAATATCTTCGACAAATTCGAAGGTTCTTTTATGACCCTTAAAAACGGTGTAAGGAAGATTGTGCAAAGCTTTGTAGATGAAGACAGGCACAACTCCACGATAAGGACTGTAATGCTCATGGGGACCATAAACATTGAACAACCGCACACGTACGCTCTCAGTACCATGCATTTCAGCAGAATTGATGATCTGTAGTTCGTTTGACCATTTTGTGATTGCATAATCATTCATCTGTTTGATAGGAATGTTATCAACCACATCTTCTTTCATTACGCCATCATAGTCACCATACACTTCTGCACTACCAAAGAATATCATTTTGAACCCGAATTTCTTCTGAGCGGTTAGAACATTTTTAGTTCCAACGCAATTGGTAATCCAGAGATTCTCATAATGATCTTCGCCATTCCAACGTCCATACTCTGCAGCCGCATGATAGACATAATCAATTTCGTGCTTCTCGAAAATCCTCTCAAGATGGCGATAGCTCCCAACATCGCAACGAATGAATTGTGGATCTGTTGAGTGCAGGATGTCGCAACGCCATACTTCATGACCTCGCTTTCGTAGTTCATTCGAGAGATTTGTACCTATGAAACCTTGTCCTCCAGTGACCAGTATCCTAGACATCTATAACTCCTCAATAGCCAGATGTATCTGTGAATAGCGACGATGCCGAACTTATAGCACTATCTGAATAATTGCGATATGAACATTATTGATTGAATCTGCAAAGAAGAATAACATCTCTAAATCAGAAACGTACCGCAAATAGGGGTAGCCAATTTCAATCTACAACATTGACAGTGCTATTATCACTAGAATAACAAGAAACAGAAACGAGCTAAGAGTGTACTTGAATCTTCTAAAAACACTTGATAGTAATACTCCTAAAACCTTGAAGGTATACTCGAAAATATTCCCCACAACTCTTGACTTTCGGTTTTCAAAGT
>JARGGA010000144.1 GCA_029210805.1 Candidatus Thorarchaeota archaeon | reverse complement strand
CAACTGCAATTGGTTTGGGTGGAGACCCCTGTGTAGGACTCACTACAGTCGAGGGCGTTGAACTCTTCAAGGCGGATAAAGATACCAAAGCAATTGTTCTAGTTGGAGAGATTGGTGGCGATGCTGAAGAGAGAGCCGCTGCCTATGTTAAGAAAGAATACGACCTTCCAGTAGTAGGATTCATTGCAGGACGTACTGCACCTCCTGGAAAGAGGATGGGTCATGCGGGGGCTATTATCAGTGGTAGTAGCGGAACTGCTGATGCCAAGATCAAGGCCATGAATGCAGCGGGAATCCAAGTTGCTGAAAAACCCAGTGATGTCGCTCGAATCCTCAAAGAATTGCTCTAGATACATATACTAGAATGAGCTGGGGGAGCTAAACGCCCCAGCATGCTTCTTTTATTCCCGACCAGAGGAACAGGTTTATATTCATAGTCTATCGGGTTGCCTGAGCGGACTACAAGATAGTCCACAATTCAATGCCAAAGAGGTCCATAGAATGCCTGTTGCGGATATCGAGAAACGAAGACTCGCACAGCACTATTTGCTATACAAATCGGTGTGCCGTGATTGCGGTGCAACTAATCCGATAAAGGCAAAGAAATGCAGAAAGTGCAAGAACAAGGATCTCAGGCCAAAGCGAAGGAAGAAGTGATCTTCGACCTACGCCGGGGCCGGTGGTCTAGTCGGCTATGACGTCGCCTTCACAAACTGAGTTCATTGGAATATCTCCGTGATCTCTGTTGAAAGCGGCGAAGGTCGCGTGTTCGAGTCACGCCCGGCCCACCATCCCCCACTCAACCTGATAGAGGTTTAGAAAAATGCCAAAGCAAATCCATGATGCAGAGAAGTTCCTTGAGATGACTGAAGACGCGGAAGAATGCCGTGTAAAGAGAAGTTCAGACCATGTCAAACTCAAACTCCGTACAACAAAATACCTCTACACAATTGTTCTTGAACCTCAGAAGGCAGAAGAAGTTCTCTCTAGAGTCAAATGCCAAATTGTCGAAGCAAGACCACAAGGCGAAGAAGGGGACTAGACTTCGAAAGTTTGGTTTATTTCCGGTATATGAGCAGTTTTACCCTTTTTCTCTAGTTTGGCAGCTAAAGCATCACATGATTCACTTTCACCATGTACCAAGTAGAATTCAGGATCGCCAGGAATGTTTTGTAACACGTCAACAAGTCCTCGAGAATCCGCATGGCTACTGAGATGGTGGTACATCACTTGTGCTTCAACATTAAATTCACGGTTTCCGACGACAGCCTTTCGTCTTGACATTAATTCTGCTCCGGGTGTACCAGGTATCTGGAAACTGACCAAGATGATACTATTCTTTGGATCATCGTATAGCATCTTGAAATAAAGATGGGAAGCTCCACCCTTGAGCATCCCTGCTGGTGCAATGATTATCCCAGGTTTTCGAATTGCATTTTGTCGGTCGCGATTGTCATGAACAACATGTGCTCGCTTGACCGCTCGTTCAAAGGACTGTGGAGAGCTGATGTACTCCGGATGCTTCACAACTACTTCATTCACTTTTCTAGCCATGCCATCAACATAGATTGGGTATTTCATCGGAATATCGTATTTCTCCAAGATACACATGATTTCCTGACTTCTTCCAATAGCAAATGCAGGGATAAGGGCAATTCCTCCTCTCTCAACTGTTTCGATAACAGACTGAACCATAGCTTCTTCAATTTCCTCACGATTAGGATTGAGTCGCCGCGCATAGGTGCTCTCGGATACTACTATGTCGTGTTTTGGAAGATTCTTTCGAGCCCCTGGATTCAGCCGCGATTCAATATTGTTGAAATCTCCAGTGAATAGAATCCGTTTACCATTGTATCGTATCGAAACCATAGCACTTCCAGGTATATGACCTGCATTAAAGAGGGTCATCTCAAAGTTCCTTCCGATAGGCGTGGTTTGCTCGTAGGCGGTGGGTTGGCACTGCCGGTGTATTCGTGCAATATCATTGTTTGTAAAGGGAAGTCTGCCCTTGGAGATCTTGTACATGTCTCGAATTAGTGGAATACACAAATCTCGAGTTGCAGGTGTGCAGAAAAGAGAGATAGCTTCATCCTGAGCAAGTATTCTAGGAATTCCGCCTGAGTGATCAAGGTGTGCGTGAGTTATTGCAACGCCCTGAAGATTGTCAGATGATGGCATATCAGGATAAGTGGGGGGATTTGTAAACTTGGTCCCGTAGTCAACAAGAAAACTTTCGTCTTTTACTTCAAGGTAGAATCCGGACCGTCCGATTTCACGACAGGAACCCAAAAATGTTAGTTGTGCCATCTGTTCAAACTTCCAAGGCTGGAGCCAGATTAATTGGTGAAAAAGTTTGTGCAATAGAACAATATTCATCGATTGTTGAAATTAGCATTAAAATATGTGACCGAAAATATAAATTAGAGAAACGAAATCTATATCAGAAGCTTACAGATTTAATGCCACTAGCTGAATATTCAGCTTTGTGGAGAGACTTCGAGTGGCGGAGGAAAAGGCGAACGAAAAAACAGAGAGGGGCAACCGAGGAGACTCAACTATATTAGTCGGCTCTAAGAATGTAATGAGCTATGTCCTTGCTTGTGTTACTCTCTTCAACAAAGGCGCCACGGAGGTATTCATCAGAGCGCGTGGCAGACTAATCAGTAGAGCAGTAGATGTTGCGGAAATAACACGACACAGATTTCTAAACGATGTCGTTGTGAAAGACATTCAGATAGGCACAACAACCGTTCAAACCGATAAAGGCAGTGACTTGAACGTTTCAACCATAGATATCATTCTTACAAAGTAGCCTCTTCGGAAAGCTCATATGCTCCTCGTTGTGACTTGGTCACTGCTGAAACCAACTCACAGAGGAACAAAGAATGCGATTACCAGTATGTGTTTTTGATTTAGAATCGGATATGCTATGTCCGAATTGTCAGGACAGATTGGATGGTGGAGAGATAACAGAATTTGATGTTGTATTCAGCAAATGGGTGCTCAATAAATCACAAGATTATCCAGAGCTAGACAATGTATATCTACTCAGAGCAATAAAAACGGACGACCTCCTGATACTTGTTGTTAAAAAGAAGACAAAGTCAGTTATTGCAGATAATGAAAAAGTAATGGCGGACCTTGCAACAGATTATGGTGAAGTACTAGTTGTGGAAGGACCAGCAAAGCTTCGCACTATTGTCAGAGAATTAATCCAGCCTGCAATTGAAGTAGGTGTAAATAGCCTCTATCTTCCTAATGGATTCAAAGAAAGCATCGTGATGTTGCGGCCTGATGACAGAGGCCGAATCAAATACTCAAAGGAGCACCTCAGAGCAATTGTATCCGCTGTGACAGGTGAATCAGTACTATTCCAATACCAAGATGAGGGGATTGAGAAAGAGGAAGAATCTGAATCAGATGAATTTGGAGAACGACTCAGAGAGTTTTCAAGTAGCAGAAGATAGAATCTCATAGTCGATCAAAGGGACTGCTTTTCATTAGCTCCCTGAGCACCACCGTGGCATAGGAGCCTTTCCTAAGAGAGAATTTAATCTGGAGGTTGCCTTCTACGCATTTTGTTTCCAGGTCTGATAGAGCGATTGAAACTGAATGAAATCCTCCAGGCGAATCTATCTCCTTGGATTCCGAAAAACGGAAAGAATCTAAAGTCGTATTCTCCTCTTTGAGAATTCTACGAACATGTTCAGACTGACGGGTATTCGGCATCTTTGATGCATAGCCCGGTATTGTTGCCACCAAACCGAATTCCCCCGCTTGCACTAAGTTGCAGTACTCTTCGTGATTCTTCTCTGAAACAAAGAGCCAATCATCTCTGTGAGTGTTGGTCTTACCCAGCTTTACAATAAAGTCGCCCACTTCAGGTTCTGATAGATGCAGCCCTTCCTTTGCTCGAAGACTGATTATTCTATTGAATAGAAATGATTGGTACGAGTGGACAAAGAGTTTCTGCATTTTGGGAGGGATTCTGAAGAAAGCGCGCTTATAGTCACCAGGTTGATTCAGAAGGCTCTTAATCATAAGTCGTTCATATCGAAGGTCGTTGGGAAATTTTTCTAATAGGGCTTCTGTAAACTTGCCATCCCTCATAGATTCACGTAATTCCTTAATATCTGCAGAGTCATCTGGAGTTGTTTTTGTAAGAATGTAACGTGCCGCCTCTTCATAATCTTGTTTCGTCAGAGCTTTTCCAATAAGATGAGTAAAGGGTCTAGAAACTCCAAAACGCTGAATTCCAAAATAGTTCAATATAGGATCAGTCCGCAATTCTTTGGACAATTCACGAGCCTGTTCACAGGGTATATCCAAGTCGCGAACGAGTAAAGTGAACCTATTACCCCAAAGGTCACCAATTTGAATTTGTTTGCGGGAATATTCTGGATCACGTATCCATACACGACGCAAGGGCAGCTCCTTGAGAGCATCAAAAGATGATTTTGGAATGGATATTCGCTGGACTGTAAGTGCCCGTTTGTCCTTAAGACCTGCGTAAGAAACGAGATGTCTCGAAATTCTGAGTGATGAGGAAATCAATTCTGCAGCATCCATGGTCGTCATTCCCATTTTCTGCATTGTCAAATGGATGAATCTTGATTTGCGGGATTCACCAGAAATCAGTGGGTCCTCATGGATGAAAGGCTCTTCTAATCCAATATCTGCTTGAAGGATCTTGTCTTTGGACAGTATCTCTTCAACAATGAAGTCTTCATAACGCTGCTTAAGATGACCACCGAAGCCTGTGAAAGATGTGCTATAGAGTTCCATTCCCATGGACTTCTCAATTTGAGGTGGTTCAATCAAGATGATTCCTCTTACAAAAGTTTCAGTTCACCAGTAACTTTGTCGATATCCTCTGCTTTTGCTGGTCCAATTCCAATAACAGTTGTAGTACCAGGGGGGAGTTCAGTCATTCCTGCATCTCGAATAACGGAATAGGGAAGATTGTTCATTGCAGCTTTCTTCATTAAATCTAGGATCTCCTCTTCAGAGTCCACTTTAACTGCAACCTTCTTCTGACCTTCGCGTAGCCATGATTTCCAGACATCCTGATGACTAACCCTTGCTTTCTCTGCCGCGCCAACAGAACCGTGAGCAACCTGAACTGCAGTCTTCCCCTTACTCATACCTAGATCAATACGCACCGCAATCACCTGTTTGTAATTGAATTTTCTAGTGAACATCTTGCAGGTTGCCTCCATTGATGATTTACTTCAGCTGGGCGAGAGATAAAAAGGAATGCTTATGGTTAGAACATGGTGCACTCTTTGATCCATGATGCTATCGTAATAGGAGCAGGTCCCTCTGGTTTAATAGCGGCTGACAGGATAGCTAAGAATGGTCATACTGTAATTGTACTTGAGGAACACAAACGAATTGGTGAGCCAGATCACTGCGCAGGGCTTCTGAGTAGTACGGGATTACAGAAACTTGACTTGATACCCCCAAAAGAAGTAATCCAAAATATGGTATACGGAGCCAGAATTCACTCCCCCTCAGGGCATTCCATTCTAATTGAAAGGGGGCAACGAGAAGCATTCGTTGTAGATAGAAAGTTGTTTGATTCGTGGTTGGGAGATCGAGCTCACGATAGTGGCGTACAGATACTCACTGATTACAAAGTGAAGGGATTGAGAGGTACGCCAGATGGGCATTATAGTATAGACACTCCAAGAGAAGAGAGATTTGCCAGAGCCATCATTGATGCAGAAGGATCACGGTGTCAAATTTCGGGAGGTGTTGGTTTACCTCAAGTACCAAGACAAAGCAAGTATCCTGCCTATCAATATGAGGTGTCAGGAGTTGATATCGATGAGGATATTGTTGAGATGTTTTATGGACGACATATATCCACAGGTTTCTTTTCGTGGATTATACCACTCAGTGATGGGCGTGCCAGAGTTGGGATTGCATCCAGAGATCGTTCAAAACAGAGACTCAATGCTGCAATGAAACATCATCCAGTTATGCAAAATCGCTTGAAAAACGCAATCATAGAAAGAGGATTCGGGGGTATTGTTTTGGTTGGATTACCAGTCAAACGGACGGTTGCTGGTGGGTTTCTTGTTGTGGGTGATGCAGCTGGAATTGTAAAAGCAACAACTGGGGGAGGAGTAGTTGTTGGGGGTACTGCATCTAAAATCGCGGGAGATATCGTATCTGAAGCGATTTCGAATCAAGACGGAAAACTGATACTGGATAAATACGAGAGCAAATGGCGTTCGGCGCTTCAGAGAGAACTTCAGACAATGTATCTTGCTCAACGTGCGATTACATCATTCTCTGACAGAGGTTTGGATGAATTAGTCAAGGGAGCACATGAAATGGGTTTACTTGATATTGTCAAGAAGGAGGGCGATATGGATATGCAGGGGAGAGTCATATTCAGTCTTCTAAAGAATCCAAAGATGATACTTCTCGGTCTGAAATCGATTAGATATCTGAATCCATTCCTTTGATGCTATAGCCATCTTTATCAATCCAGTCCATGAAGTGGGTTTATTGAACGGGGTGCTCTACCATGGATAGTTCACAGTATGACACAATTGCCAAGGTTGAAAGGCTACTAGAAAAGCACCCGATATGCAATCAATGCTTGGGACGTCAATTTGCATTCTTGGGCACTAATACTACCAACAAGCAACGTGGAATTTCCCTCAAACTTGTGATTTCAATGTATGCAGACAATGAGTTCAAACGTGGTGAAAAATCCACGGGAGAGAAGTTGCTGAAAATGCTCGCAGAGAATGGGATGCATAAAGCTGCCAAGATGCTTTGTGAAAAACAGCATATTACATTCAATGAAACCAATGAATGTCATCTATGTTCTGTAGCAGGTGAGTCAGTCTTTGATAGAATTCCAAGAATAGTGGAAGCTGTTCAAAGGGAAGTTGAATCCATTGAGTTTGATTCATTCCTTGTTGGCACGTCTCCTGAACCGAGTCTTGCTGAAAAAAATGATGAACTTCGTGCTCAGATGGAATTGTTAGATGCTGAAACTCTGAAATCAGATTTTAACCGAGAATTGGGAAAATGTATCGAGAAAGCCATTCAGAAGCGAGTTGAATTTCAACTTCCCAATGTTGTAGCATTCTACGATATGACTAAGGATGAGATTGAGATTCAGATCAATCCCGTCTTTATCTATGGACGATATCGCAAGCTGGCAAGAGGCATACCTCAAAGTAGATGGGATTGCAGTCCTTGCAAAGGAAAGGGCTGTGAGGAGTGTGATGGAACTGGACGGAAATATCCCGATTCCGTATCAGAGTATATTGGAAAAACAATACAAGATTCACTCAATGGCTCAAAATTCAAGGTTCATGCAGCAGGCAGAGAAGACATTGATGTTTTGATGCTTGGAAATGGACGTCCTTTCGTTGTAGAGATTTCAAGACCCAAAATTCGAAATCCAAATCTTGATGAAATTATGTCCCTTGTTAACAAATCTGCAGATGGAAAAGTGGAAATTGGCAATCTGGAGTTTTCAACAAGAAAGCGATTCCAAGACCTGAAGAGTGATGCTGCAGAGAATGTAAAGGAATACCATGCAATAATTAAGGCACAGTTTGATATCACAGAAGCACAACTTGAGGTCGCAGCAGAAAAACTCACAGGAGTAGTTCTTGAACAAAGAACACCTCATCGCGTATCACATCGAAGAGCCGACCTAATTAGAGGAAAACGCGTATTAGAAGCAAAACTAACCAAGATTGATACAAACACCATTGATGGATATTTCAAGGTGCAGGGGGGAACGTAT
>JARGGA010000143.1 GCA_029210805.1 Candidatus Thorarchaeota archaeon | reverse complement strand
GCAAGAGAGGTACAGGATCAATTCAGAGTCACGAAACCATATGACCATGGCGACTTACTTGATTCGAATTATTACAAACAGGTGAAGTCGGTCCACGAAACTGGTGGGGATACTGGTTCAATAGGATGGGAGGCACCATTCAGCAAAGAAGTCACATCGAGATTAGTATTGAGAGCACATACCACTCCAGTATCCATGAGATACCTAGCGGAGCATAAAGAATCACCTCAGAAGATGTTCATTGTTGATAGGAACTTCAGAGCCGAGAGCCTTAGCACAAGACATGCGCAGGAATTCAATCAATGTGAAGGAATCATAATGGACAAAGGCTTGACGCTTAGAGATCTCATGGGATACTTGTCAGAAATCGTCAAGCGAGTTGGCATAAAGAAGATGAAGTTCAAACCAGGACAGTTCCCCTTTACTGAACCAAGTGTAGAGTGCTTTGCAAAGCACGATGTCCTGGGATGGATTGAAGTAGCACCGGGAGGTATCTTCCGACCAGAAGTAACGCGTCCACACGGAATCAAATATCCGGTTCTTGCATGGGGAATTGGGTCGGGACGCCTCTATATGGCGTCTTTAGGAATTAATGATATTCGAGAATTGTACTCTCGAGATTTGGCGTGGATACGCAGGAAATATTTTGTGAGGTGATTGAGATGATAGTAGGATGTTTAGTAGATCAATTGATGATGTTGATTGGAAAGAAGATGACCACTAAGAAACTCGAAGACACCCTCTTCCTGCTAAAGGCGGAAGTCGAGAAGCTCGAAGGCAACGAGATTGAGATTGAGATCAATCCTGATAGGCAAGATATGCTATCTGCAGAGGGCATTGCACGGGCCGTTCGAGCGTTCCTTGGCATACAGAAAGGATTACGCGAGTTTCCCGTGAAGAAATCAGGCAAATCTGTGATTGTTGGCAAGGGTCTCGAAAAGATACGCAAGTACATTGCATGTGGAATCGTAAAGGGTGTTGAGATCAATGAAGACCTCTTAATCCAATATATGCATCTTCAGGAATCGCTCACTTCTACTCATGGTAGAAACAGAAGTAAAGCGAGTATTGGACTCTATGTACATGATGATCTGAAATACCCAGTTAGATACTATCCTGAAAAACCAGAGAAGATTGTTTTCGCACCTCTTGGGTATGAGGATGAAATGGATGGACCAACCATCTTGGAGAAGCATGAGAAAGGAGTTGATTATGGCCCGATTATCGCACATCATAAGATGTGGCCACTATTAGCGGATTCTGATGGAAAGGTGCTGAGTCTTCCACCTGTGATTAACAGTAATACTCTGGGTAAATTGACAACTGAAACCTCCAATATCTTCGTCGAAGTCACAGGAACTCATCTACCCACCGTCAACCAAGCACTCAACATTATGGTTACATCTCTTGCAGAAAGAGGAGGTACAATCGAGTCGCTCACAGTGCAGTATCCCGATGAATCCAAATTCACAACTCCAGACCTAAAACCAAAGGTGATGAAAATCTCAACAAATGAGGTGTCAGCCCTACTTGGATTGGACTTGAGTGAATCCGAGATCGTCGACTGTCTTGAGAAAATGTGTTATGGAGCTAAAATCTCATCCAATGGTAAGATTGCCGTTCAAGTACCACAATATCGCACAGATGTGCTCCATGTTGTTGACATCATTGAGGATGTAGCGATTGGGTATGGTTTTGACAAGATAGTGCCTACCATGCCATCCACAATGACTGCTGGCAAGCTGCGTCCCTTGACACGTCTAAAGAATAAAGCTCGGGACCTGATGGTTGGTGTTGGATACCAAGAAGTACTGAGCTATATCATGACGAGCCCTGAAACACTAAACCAGAAGATGCTAATAGATGATCCGATAGTAGAAACAGGAAATCCGAAGAGTAGGGATTATTCAGTGCTAAGGAACTCATTGCTTCCAATCCTACTTGACTTTGCCTCTCAGAATCAGCATGTTGATCTACCTCAGCATATCTTCGAGGTTGGAGATGTAGTGTCGCCTGATGCCAAAGCAGAAACACGAACTAGACAATACTCATCGGTATGTGGATTATCGACTGATGTCAGAGTAAATCTCACCAAACTCATTACGGAAATTGGTTTTGTAATGAGAGGAATGGGATTAGATGGTCGTTTCAAGTATGAAGGGATCGAAAATCCCAGCTTCATCAAAGGACGCTGTGCGACGATACTAGTGGATGAGAGACCTATTGGCATTTTTGGAGAGGTTTCCCCCAAAGTCTTGGAGAAGTTTCAGATTGGTAATCCCATAATTGCGTTTGAACTTAGCCTTCCTAATGATGGACAATGGTAAAAATTAGTTTGCAGTTCAATAATGTTGATTGGACTGCGACATTATTTCTATCCTATTGCTCCGCAGAAAACATATAAGAATGGACAGAATTCTCACGTCAGAGAGGCATATCCTACGAGGTAATTAGCCCATGAATGAAACGACTACCGGAACCGATGCAGAGGGTTTTGACGGTTTCAAGTTTAGAGTAGTCCTGCTAGGTGAAGCCACAGTTGGAAAAACTTCACTACTCAGAAGGTATACTGAGAATTCATTCGATGAAGAGTACAAACAAACTATCGGGACAACCTTCGCTTCTACTGACGTGAATATTACAGACGACAAAGGTACGAATCGTGTTGTTCGGCTCGTGATCTGGGATATGGGCGGACAGGCAACATACAAGGAGCTCCGCAGGCAATACATGAAGGGAGCTTCAGCTGCAATAATTGTGTATGACGTCACTCAGCCAGAGAGCTTTATGGCGATGAATACATGGTACCAATCATTCCGGGAGGTCTGTCCAAACTCTATCGCCATTATTTGTGCGAACAAGGTGGACCTTCAAGGGAAGAGAATGGTCCCTGTAGAGCCAGGTCAGATGTTGCGTGACTGGTTCCAAGCTGCATACTATGAAACCTCGGCCAAAACTGGAGACAATGTAAACGAAGTATTTACTAGAGTAGCCGAGGAAGTGTTTAGGAGTCGAAATTCAGACTCCGGCGCACCACAGATGTGATTACGTTCATCACTTAATATTCATCATAGGAGAGCACAGGAACATGTTAGTAAAAGATTTCATGACCTCAATCATTGTAACGGCAGACCATGATGCATTGGTTAGTGATGCTGCTCGACTTATGGCGGCTGAAAATGTTGGAAGTCTCGTTATCACCATGGGAGATGTACTAGCTGGTCTTGTTACTAGAAGAGAAATGATTGCGGCGCAGCTACTCTCTGATGATATTTACCATTCATTAACTCTTGAGGAGATAATGATAACTCCAGTCGTCACAATTAGTCCAGATGCAGATTTGGGGCAAACCATTTCCCTAATGAATCAAACAGGCAGGACACACATTCCGGTTATTGAAGGTGATGACATAACTGGCATGGTGTCATCGTCAGATATTATTCGAGTCCTAGCCACAGTCAAGCTTCTTGCGCAGGGTGCATCTGAAGATTGACACAGGTTCAAGCAGGTCGGTACTTTGGAATCTCTTCCTGAATCTCCTTCTTGATTGCTCGAGTATCCTTTGCGGAAAGCTCGTGTCTCTTAGAGTAGGCATTAACGATCCCGGTCCACCTGTCTATCTTGACCATAATTGGATCTGATGGGACAATTCGCATTATTTCCGTTTTTGTGTCGGTAAGAATCTCAAGAACATCTCCAGCTTTGCAACCCATCTTTAAGGAGCCTATGATATTTTCAAGCTGATCAGCAACCTGCATACCTCTATCAGCGGATACAGGTGCACCAGCCATCACAGGGGCAGTAGCGGAAATTTCCTGATGAATAGGTGCAGCAGCTGGTGTTGCGACGGGGACAGCAGTCGGGGCAGGCGTTGTTACTATAGGCGCGGGTACTTCAATTGAGTCAATCTTTCCTTGCAATTCCTCCTTGACTTCTGCAAGTGAGCCAAGGAATATCTCAAGAACACCGGCCAGCTCAGCTTTTACAATTTGTGAAATTTCTTCTGTAGAGGGTCCATTGCCGCCGCTTTCAGCCTTTGGTAGATTCCCTATAACCTCGATAAGATCATCCTTGGTAACTCCGGGAAGAGGGGCGGGTGCCTGAGGAATACTCATGATTCCCTCATTGATTTCTTCTTTAACAACGACTCTCAAATCGCTCTTGATTTCTTTAACGCTTCCCAAGATTGTAATCATCCGCATCAGGGTTTCCCCAAGACCATCAATTTTCTTTTCAATACCAATTAGGCGACTAACGAATTCTTCGGCCATAGTCTTCACGCTCTGTTTGATAGGTGTGCATATGTATCTACACCAAAAAAGGGTTTGGCTGATATGCTTGAATGCGTGCAAGTAAAGGCTAAAACAGGTTTTTTCGCCACAATATCTCGTAGATATATCTATGAGGAGTTTTCCAGATTCCTTAAATTAAGAAGTTATCTCTCAATCAATGTAGAGGCAATCCCAATTGTCAACTGACTCGATCTCGCATATGTTTAAGCTAGTTGCTCTAGGAGACGGAGCTGTCGGAAAAACTAGTTGTATTAAAAGATACACAGAAGGTAGTTTCAGCGAACGCTATATTATGACAATTGGCACGACTTTTGCCCTCAAGACCGTCAATGTGGAAATGCCAGATTCTAATCATGTCACTGCAAGAATAGTGCTTTGGGACCTTGCAGGTCAGCCAACATACAATGAGCTACGTCGGCGATACATGGCAGGTGCGTCCATGGCAATAATCGTGTATGATGTTACGAGACCTCAAACATTTCTTGATGTAGGGGAATGGTTCACCAAGCTCATCACAATATGCCCAAACGCAGTTGTTGCAGTTGTAGCAAACAAAATTGACAGGTCTGATAGGTTAGTCCCACCAGAAGCAGGTGAGATGATCAAGCAATGGCTTGGTGTCGACCATTACGAGACATCCGCAAAAACTGGCCAGAATGTTGATGATTTATTTTCAACTCTTGTGAC
This sequence comes from Candidatus Thorarchaeota archaeon, assembly GCA_029210805.1. Classification (GTDB taxonomy): domain Archaea; phylum Asgardarchaeota; class Thorarchaeia; order Thorarchaeales; family Thorarchaeaceae; genus MP5-2226. The sequence goes on along the minus strand of JARGGA010000143.1, from coordinate 2,877 downwards.
AAGAGCAATTGAGAAACAGAAAGAGATTGGTCCTCAAGCTCTAGCAGGGAATCAACCTCACAAAATTATGTGATCTTTTGTGATTCTCAATGCATCCCAATACCATTCACAGAATCCTTTATACGAGACTAATCGTGACTCATCAGGAGTCTAATGCCAAAAAGCAACAAAGTTTTCAGAGGTGTTATAGGGCATATTGCCCTGTTGATCCTAAGTTTCTTTGTCTTGGTTGGGATAATTGAAAGCTTTCAATTGTTCTCTTTTGATCTGCCCTTTCTTAACCTGCTTATTCTTGGCTACATGCTAGTACACACGACTTTGCTTCTATCTTCCCAACTTGGCGTTCAAATTCTTGAGCTGATCCGAGTACGAATGCCTACATTGCTGATTGCATATTATTTTCAGATAGAGGATTGCCAAACCATTTCAATACCTCTTCTTGATCCTACAAAGAGCAAGTTCGCAGTTCTGATAATTTTGCTTGTAATTACGGGAGGTCCTGTGTTATTCCCAATCTTTGCAATTTACGGATTCCTTCTTGTGTATTCATTCATATCCGTAGTGCCAATAGAGCCGTCTACTATTCTATACTATTTTGGCTATTTCCTAAACTGGATGCCACCTATTTTGGCCATCATTGTGGGAATAATCATTATCTCAATTGTCTTTGTTGAGTTCAAGCATTTGTAAACTTCTCGAAAGGAGTTCCGGGTACCTGAATAGTATCTGTTCGGTCAGGACCGACAGATAAAATGCCAACACGCGATTTTGCGAAGTTTTCGATATAGGAGATATATTCTCTTAGAGAACCAGGGAGATCGTCATACACATCTTCTGGACCTATTTGAAAATCAGACCACCCTATGAGTTCTTCATAGATGGGAATCACCTCACCGTAGGCTGTGGCAGATGCAGGTATCGTGGTTATCTCTTCACCATGAAAATTGTAAGCAACGCATACTTTCAGCGGATTGATTCCATTTAGAACGTCATTCTTAGTTACAGCAAGGAATTTTGCTCCATTGATTCTAACAGCATAACGTAATGCAACCAAGTCGAGCCAGCCGCATCTTCTAGGTCGCCCAGTCACTGTGCCAAACTCTTTTCCTTGTTTACGAATTCTCTCCCCAACATCGTCAGATAGTTCGGTCGGGAAGGGTCCAGTACCAACGCGCGTGATGTATGCTTTACAAATACCGAGGACATCCCCAATCTGGAAGGGAGAAACTCCAGTGCCTGATGAAGCAGCTGCAGAAACACAACTTGAGCTGGTAACAAATGGATAGGTTCCGTGGTCGATGTCAAGGAGTGAGCCTTGCGCCCCCTCAAAGAGAATAGTTTTACCATTTTCAATTTCAGAATGGAGATACTCTCCTACATCTCCAATATATTTCTTCAAGAGCAATGCCTTAGAACGAAAACTGGCGAATGTTTCTTGTGTTGAATTATCTAGTTCATATTCATAGAGTCGTTCGATTCTTGTGGATAATATTTTTTCAAGCTGATCCAATTGGGGCGAGTCAGATGGATCCATTAAGTCACAAGATCTTACGCTGATACGTGAAGCTTTGTCAGAATATGTAGGTCCAATTCCTCGCTTAGTAGTACCAACCTTTCGATCCCCTTTTTCAGATTCTTGTAACACATCAATTTCGATTTGAAGGGGAGTGATCAGATGTGCTCTGTCGCTTATCAGCAGATCAGGTTTCACGCCAGCAGCCTTTAGATTAGTAATTTCATCCAATAGAACACTGGGATCTAAAACAACGCCGTTACCGATTACAGATTTCTTTCCCCGAATGGCTCCAGTTGGCATAATTCTGAATTTATAGATATTATCGCCAACTTTGACGGTATGGCCAGCATTACTACCTCCTTGGAATCTTGCAACAATATCAAAGCTTTCAGAGAGGTAGTCCACTAACTTACCTTTACCTTCATCGCCCCACTGCAGACCAACAACTACAAGATTTTGCATTAGACATCATGTGCGCCAGAAAGGCAGTCATTGATAACAATTGCGACTCAATAATGAGTGTTGGCCAATTGCGTGACGCTTGAGTTTATAACTGATTCATGAATCCCACCTACGACTTACCTTGAGAAGTGCCGATGTTATTGTAGTTGGAGCTGGTTCAGCTGGCTGTGTTACAGCTCGAAGATGTGCAGAATTGGGACTCAGAACCCTACTAATGGATAGAAAAGAGCCTGAGTTAGTCGGACAGAAAGTGTGTGGCGATGAGGTAAGTAAGACACACTTCGAAGCAACTGGAATAAGCTATCCGAAGGATGATGAAATTTCCAGTGTTATTGCAGGTGCAGATGTATACCCACCGGATCTAAAGAACGAACTCAAGGTTCGTGGATGGAAGGATTTTGATGGCTGGACAGTGAATCGCTTAATTTTTGGACAGAGGCTTTTAGATCAAGCAACCAAAGCTGGTGTCCAATTCAAGTCCAACTATCACGTTGGTGGACCAATTCTCCGAGGAGACACTGTCACAGGTGTGACATACAAAGACTTGGAAACGGGTGAAAAGCGCAATATCTCATCTAAACTAGTTGTTGATGCTAGTGGGTTTGCATCAGTTATTCGTAAGAAAATCGACAGCCCACTTGTTGAAACTCAAATAGACAAGCAGGATATCGCACTCTGTTACAGAGAAATTCTGGAACTCAAAATGCCTTTAGCAGAACCCAAAGTAGCACGCGTTTTCTTGGGTGGAAAATACGCACCGAAAGGATATGCATGGATATTTCCAAAGGGACCCAAGCAAGTCAATGCAGGTATTGGCGTTACAGGAGGCCAAGGAAAAGGTTCTCCAAAAGAGTTATTCATGGCGTTTAAAGAGGAATACCCAATCCTGTTTAGAAGCA
>JARGGA010000142.1 GCA_029210805.1 Candidatus Thorarchaeota archaeon | reverse complement strand
CTGTAGGAGGAGTAGGAGGACTTGGTTTCACAATCTGGTATTGCAGAAAGAGATACTATTGAAGAATGGAGCGTAGAACTATGATAGAGCTTACAGAAATCATATCAAGAGCAGTTGACATAATGAATGTGGGAATCATCCTAGTTGACAATGATAACCAGATTGTCCTTCACAACAAGATAGCCGGTGAGATGTTTCAGCTAATACCTGAAGAGAGGATTGGTACGTCTATTCTAAGATGCCATGCAGAAGAATCAGTTCTGAAAATGATTGAGAAACTACGAAACGGAGTCATAGAGAAACACGAAGATTGGACCAACTTCAAAGGAAGAATGATGTACATGTATACCTATCCTGTTAGAGATGATGAAGGCAATTATGTAGGACTAGTGGAAGATCTCCATGATGCGGCTGAAAAAGCTGAACATCTGAAATCAAAGGGTATGTTGGAGAAAGTTCATGTTTCAGGTTATGACAAAAAAGTTCCTCGAAATCCAAAATAGTTTATGTCGTTTTCATATCATCACTATGCCGCAGGAGATTGACTTATCAATCACTTGGCAGCCCGAACGTTAACTCTTGGATTGTGTACAAATAATGGTTGGATTTCCTCTAAACGACGTTGATGGTGACCACGCTGCAAAAATAGCGCGTTTGTCCATTCTTTCGTCCTTTAGCAGGCTGACTATGGCGTTTACCCAGATTGTCCTCCCTCTGTTTGTTCTAGCTATTGGCTTCGATGAGTCCTTCTATGGATTTATGGTAGCCGCAGCAGGGTATGTCCAAGGAGTAGTTCTATTCCCTGCAGGTATGTTTAGTGATAAAAGGGGTAGAGGACAAGCAATCCTTCTCGGTGGAATGCTTTCAGGATTTTGTATTCTTCTTATACCTTTCACAACAGATGCAGTGTTCCTTCTCATTCTTTATGGAATGAGCGGGATTGGAACAGGTTTCACACAAACGTCAATAGATACTCTCATCGCAGACCACACTAGGAAAGGCAATGAAAGAACGCGCTCTTACGGATACACCACTGCTGCTGCAGTTATCGCGGCAATGTTCGGGTCCTTCTTCGCGGGATTCTTTCTTGATCCAATCGCATTTCCCTTTATCAGCCAAGAAATGCTGAGATATGCTATTCTGTTCTGGTTGATGGCTTCATTTAGAATGGCGACTGGAATCTTTGGAATATACACTGAAAGATGGCTATCGGTGAATGATCCAAATGGGGAGTTCGATGAAGAGATACAGGTAGAAGAATCAATCTCGACAATAGAAGAAGAAACAACAGAGAGGCAGGACACTGAAACCGCCTTGTTGTTTGGGACAACACAGTTGCTGATGGGCATCAGCTCAGGCATGGTAATACCCTACCTGATTCCTTGGATATATGCCGCTTTTACACCCGATCTAATTATTCTCGGCAGTGTTCCTGCTATTGCAAACATCACTCTAGCAACTGGAACGCTGGCAGTTGGCCTTTACAGCGAACGTATCGGAAAAATCAGGATGATTTCTGGACTCTATATATTGGCTCCAATACTCATGATTGGGATTGTCTACAGTCCTTGGTTTCTACTGATGATTGTGTTCTATGTCGCTCGAAATGCTGTTGCCAACATGAACCGCCCAGTCTTCAACTCGCTTTTTATGGATGAAGTTGCCTTATCACGAAGAGCGAGAGCGTTCTCAATCACTCGGGTAATGTGGCAATTCCCCAGACAAACTGGTACACTTCTAACAGCATTCTTGCTATTATCATTTACTGGAATTGTTGAGTATGGACTCATCGTCTTTCCAATTGCGATGCTACTTTATCCGGTTTCTGTTATTCCAATGTATCTGGCGGTAAAGAGAAATGCCAGAATTCGGGAGAACAAACTTGCAGTCCATGTGCCTGCATGACCTAAGGTTCGCCTCCACCTATGGGCGGAAAAATGACAAGCAAGTCCCCATCGTTTAAATGCGTTTCAATATCTGGAGTCTGAATTCCATTGAGCATGATGATTTTTGCTTTTTCAGCGGGTATTTTCAGTACCTTGAGTGCTTCTTGAATTGTTCCAATATTCAAATCAAGAGGGAATGGTTCACCCAATTCATTACCAGGCGGCGCATAGATTCTAAGGGTTGCATAGAGTTTGACATCTATCTTCATTTCTTCACCTTAGTAATAATCAATATCAACATCTTTCTGTGTATAACCATGACCCTTCAGATGCTGACCGCCACAGAGTAAAACCATATTGAATGGAAAGAGACCTAGTCTATCACCATCTTTAATGATATCATCAGGTTTGACAAGGGTACCATTGAGAAAACAGTCCCCCATATCTTTCATCGTAAGGCCTAATCTCGAAATTATCTGGGAGTATGTTTCATTCGCGATTGCATCTAGGTGCAAAACGGTATCCTCACTTGCGGTGCTACCTTTGACCAATTTTCGCAAGCGGCCGTATAGATGAATGTCAATCATTTGATGAATCAAAGATACTTCAATTGATAAGCGATTCTATATGAAAAAAAAAGAGGAGGGAGAAGACTCCCTCGTCAAAGTTCTAGAGATCCTTGAATACTGCATCAAGCTCCTCATCAGTCACGTCAAATGTTACGTTATGAGGGGGTAGCGGCTCAGTCCTGAAGAATTCGGGAAGCCTATCATCATTCTTGGTAAAGCCAGCAAGTTTGTTGAAATCACGTTCATCCTTCAGAATGGATGTTCCCATTTCGCCAATATCGACGCTCTTACCAAGAAATGCATCAACAGTGTCAGTCATACCCTTCATTCCATCATCATTATCGAGGATAGCAAAGGCAATGAATAGACAATAACCTGAGAAGTCAATGTATGCAGTAGTGGACTGGAAGGCTTTTGATAGCTCAGCCTTATCCAATGCTCTGGGATCTGTTACAGTGCCCTTTATTCCCAGAATTTCAGCAGCTATGGTATATCCTGCTGTATGATCTGCACCCATTGGTGTTGTTGCATAAGTTACTCCAATACCTCTGATTGGTCTAGGATCATATGCGGGTAGTGCTTGGCCTTTGACAACAGGAATCCTTGTGACACCAAGAGCCTTTCCTGCTAGCAGGGTACCTGAGCAAACAAGCTTGCCCATTGCAGATTTAGCATCATATGCTTCTTTCAGAGCGGCAATCGCTCCAGGACCATCACCATATTCAACTAGTCCACCTTCCATGAGCATAGCGATTGTGTTTCCTGCTTCTATAGTATCCAGACCAATGTCATTGCAGATGCGATTGAGCTCAGCCACATCATGAAGTGAGCTGATATCGAGATTTGCACCAAGAGCCCAAGCGGTTTCGTATTCCAATGGAGATACATGTAGCTTCCCGGTGTCCTCATAAGGAACTACATTTGAACATGACATAACGCAACCAGGATGACAAGCATGGGCATATTTACCCTCAGCCTTATCTCCAAACTTCTCCTTTGTTTTGTCTATGAGCTCATGAACAGCCTCACCAGAGATTTTTGCAGCTGCATCAAATCGTCCGGTACTGAATCCCTTGGTTGGAAGACCTCCAGCTTCACTTAGGATATTCTGAAGTACATTGGTACCGTAGTTTTTCAAACCACCAAATGGTTCGCCCTTGTCATCATTGAGAACTCCAGTTACAGGATGTGTGTCTAATGCTTCGCGGAGTGCTTTGCGGCCATTCTCAAATTTATCAACATCCTTTGGTTTGGGCCTCTCTCCGCCAGCATCATCACTGATTATAGCTACGATTCTTTTAGAGCCTAGCACAGCACCGAGTCCACCCCTTCCAGCGTATCTACCTGGATCGGAGTTTTCGATATTGTTGCCAAAAACACCAGCACCAACAAGCAATCTCTGTCCTGCAATTCCAGAACCGATTATTCCGGGTTTAGCGCCGGTATCTTTCCAGATCTTTCCAATAAGATCATACAAGCCCATTCCCGCATAATCATTGGTTTTTTTGATCTCGCACTTTTCCTTCCCAATGTAAATGCTATACCATTCATCTTTGGAAGGAGCACCCTCAATGATTATACCAGGCACATCTATTCTGGCAAGTCGTGTTGCAGTAAGTCCACCTGCACTAGATTCCTTGATTCCTCCTGTAAGAGGAGATTTGGCACCAACGCTTAGCCTCCCTGACGATGGAGCTAAAGTTCCGGCCAGTAGACCAGGCGATATCACGAATTTGTTATTCTCCCGTAAAGGATGACACGTGGGGTCCACTTCCTCACGCACAACTTTGGAAGTGAACGCTCTCCCAGCAAGATCCTTGTATTTTGCGGGTGTATCTTCCCACTTATGAGAGAGGTCTGACATATCAATTCTAAGTATTTTCCCCATTTCCAAAACCTCGTTTGTGGTGTAGATTATAACAGTACTCCTATATAACCGATATGCTTAGTTAATTCATATCGATATGTATAACCATGCACAACGAATATTGATTCAATAACCACAAACGAAGCCCTAATATAGTCATGAATTTGCGCCCGACTAGACTCGGCCCGCTATTTTCAAGGGTCTGTGGATAGCAATCCACTAAAATGGTGAAAACTATGAGAGATCCCACAGGATGGATGAAGAACGAGTTCCAAAAGCTTGTTGACCAGAATTTAAATTGGGTCATTAGAGAGCTACAGGGACCAAGTACTCCCAAGGCAATGATTGATGGCAAAGAGGTTATTATGCTCTGTAGTAACAATTACCTAAACCTCAGCAACCATCCAAAGCTCAAAGAAGCTGCATTGAAAGCAATTGAATCACATGGCGTCGGTTCTGGTTCAGTCCGTGCCATTGCAGGTACGATGGACTACCACCTTGAACTAGAAAGAAGATTGGCGAAATTCAAGGGTGCAGAAGCCTCACTCACCTATAGCGCAGGCTTCACAACAAATGAAGGCCTTATTCCTCAACTTGTGGATAAGGGCGACGCGATTATTTCCGATGAGTTGAACCATGGAAGCATTATCGATGGTGTTCGACTTACAAAGGCTACCCGATTCGTATACACACACAATGATGTGGGAGACCTCGAAAGGGTTCTAATAGAAGCAGAGAAAGAGAATCCTCCTAAAATGCTCATTATCACAGATGGGGTCTTTAGCATGGATGGAGACATCGCTCCCCTCGATGGAATTGCAAAGGCAGCCAAAGAGCACGGTGCAATGGTCTATGTTGACGATGCACACGGTGAAGCTGTACTTGGGAAAGGTGGGCGTGGTATCGTATCACACTTTAATCTCACACATCATGATGTCCAATTTGAGATGGGAACTTTCAGCAAGGCATTCGGTGTCATGGGTGGTCATGTATCCGGAAGTCGTGACATGGTTAATTATGCTCTGAACAAAAGCAGATCATGGCTCCTAAGTGGCAGTCACCCACCAGCAACTGCAGCTGCATGTATTGCAGCCATTGACGTTCTTGAGAACGAAGAAGAGCATGTAAAAACCCTCTGGGAGAACAGAGAGTACTTTGTCAAGGGTCTCCAGGCCCTTGGCTATGACACTGGTTTCAGTCAAACTCCTATCATTCCAGCAATGTGTGGTGAGAGTTCTAAGGCTGTTGAACTTAGTAACGGCCTCTTCAAGGAAGGTATCCTCGCACTACCAATCGTCTTCCCGATGGTTGCTCGCGACAAAGCCCGTATCAGGAACATGATGAACAGCGGCTTGACCAAGGAACAACTCGATGTTGCACTAACTGCATACGAAAAAGTTGGCAAGCAACTAAACATCATCTAGGTGAATGGTTTCAAGTGATATCGGGAGAATACCTCTCGGTATCACGTCATTTCTTTTTCCAATCCAAACGGAAGTGAATGAATAAGAAACAAACAAAAGAAAAATGAAGGCCGACGAAAATTGAATCTAGCCTTCATAAATTTCTTGATACTATAATAGTAAAACGGACCTGTAGGTGTAAACTAGAATCTAAGCTGTGGAGGTTTTGGCTTCATATGCATCCATGCATTTTTCAGAACAAAATTGCTTGCTCTCTCCACCAGATTCGAGTTTATAGTGTCCCCCTGGCCTCATTTTTCCATTACACTGATCGCAGGTAATGTCTACCGTACCACTAAGAACACTGACAAATTTCTTCACTTTTTCTGACATATATAGTTCTCCTTTTTTCATTCACGGTCCCTTATCCAAAAGAACCGTTTAAGAATCCCGCTGTAGCCAAATAAACTATTATAAATGGTGTGAGAATCCTCCTTGGTTTCTGTTGAAGAATGCAAAACAGCAGAGAAACGTCTGTGAATTGTGATAGGGAGTTTGTGTCAAATCCCTGCTAGCATTATCGGATGATACGTCGTTTTTCTCCAAGATGTGAAATATGGTCAACCTCTGCAAGAAAGTTGCTAAACAGTTATGCATCATTCAAGTCTATTATAGCTCCTTGGAAAATCCCGAGGATTCTATTCCTCTCTCCAGTTTGCTCCAGACAGCTGAATTGATGGGCCGTACATTATGGGTTGTTTCATTTGGAAGTTTGAATCATCATTCCCAAGAGTAATACCAAGAGTGGGGGAGCATGTTTGTTCTTTTTGCAACGACTTCTTATTAATAAGAATCAGTGACACCTCTCACATTCAACGAGATACGATTCTACATCGACCTCTATGTTGCAAAGAAATGAAACAGTAAAAGGATTGGCTCCAGAGCAAGGAGCCATTCCAGGTTCAAGGTGCTACGATGGTTTGCGTACCGAATGCCAACAGAATATACAACATCATAACAAAGACTGCAATCATAGCAATTGCTTCCAAATTATTGATTTTCGCATCATCGGTAATCTTTGTTCTTAGAATGAATAATGTGGGAAATGTAAATATCACCAGAACCACTGAATAGAGGTCAATTGGTATTGCACCAAGTGCCAAGCCAGATGCGATGAGTGTAAATCCGAAAACAACAAAGAAAACTTGGACAATTCCACCAAATGCATTCGAGAGAGCAATATCAATCTGATCTTTGCGATGACTAGATACAACTATGATATATTCTGGAAGACCTGAAAACACGACAAGAAGCAATGCAGCCTGAATGAAATTCAATCCAAGTCCGACTTGTGCAAATCCTGCGAATTGTGCCACGGCTTCACCTCCCAATAATGCGCCAGCAGAAGCCATGACAAGAAAGATGACAACTGTTTGCTTTGGAATTGGGTCATGTACTTTGCAGGCAATCCCAGGCTTCTCTGATTTAGGATCGCATTTCCCATAATATTTCGTAATATTGTAGAGATAGGCGATGAAGACACAAATGAGGGCTCCACCAAAAACAAGAAGCTCATCAAAAGTGAAATACATGACTTGTCCGGGTAATATCGGAGCAACAAATACTTGCAGAAGAAGCATGGAGATACCTACAGTAAGACTGATTACAGCACCAACTGTGAGGAGATCCGATCCAACCCACATAATGGCGTCAGGAAGCTTGAAATTCCCGGTTTCATCTTTTGGTAGAAAAAGTGAGTAAGTCGCAAAAACTATAGAATTCACAAAGATGGTTGAAAGAGCAAGGACCCAAGCGAGCTCAAATTCTTTATTGAGAATCAGAAAAGCTAGAACAGATAGTTCAGGAATGGTCGCTGCAAGGCTTGCGTAGATCCCAGAAACATAGTCGGTCATGTTCATATTCTGGGCGATACCCTCAACCGCGAGAACGAATGCTTCACACGACCCTGCGATTAGCATAATACCTCCAATCAGATCAAGGTATGGAATGACATCAAATTCGATAGTTGGAAAATGATGAAATCCTAAACCCTCAAGAGTGAATACACTGAGAACAATAGTAAGGCCAATCGTATAGGCTATCTGCCAGAGGTGAATCTTTCTCATTCCCTTAGC
>JARGGA010000141.1 GCA_029210805.1 Candidatus Thorarchaeota archaeon | reverse complement strand
TAGAATTGTCTGGCTCCCTGAATCAATCAAAGAAAGAGTGCTCGATTTCATCCCTGAAGAAGTGCGCGATAAAATACCAACTGAATCTGACGCCATGTCAATAGATGATCTCAAGACATTTCTTAAAGAAAAGAACCATCCTGTAGTCGATCGATGGATCGAAATGGAGGATGAGGACGAAGCAGAACTACCCGCAGGAATGACAGCAGGAGAAGACTATGTAGGCATTCCCGGAGAACTTACTGCTATGGTGGGTGGCGTAGGTGGTGGCCTTGAAATTATTTTCAAGAATGCCAAAATATACGCGGAAAAAGTCATCATCCGGCGAAAGGATACAGGTGGCAAAAAGAAATGACTGCGAATAAGGACGAGAAGACAACCTCGCTGGACGATGTGTTCGGTGACTTTGCAGAGCTGGTTCTTGAGAACGTTACAATAGAATTGGATGAACTCAAGCTTGCTCTACGTCCAATGGTGGCGCAAGCGGCTAGGAGTGTGGCTCAACCCGCACTCTCAATACCAAAGTCTCTGATTACATCTACATTCAAGAAGCCTTTTGGAGAGTATACATCATCAATTCATGAGATTACGATTGGTGCTACAAAGGGAGAGGGTGGAACACGTGGCAGTACGATTACCATTGGTGGTCATACTGCTCCAGCGTGGGACCTATTTCAGTCCCCTCCCAAGAATCCTCCCGTTGTTGCCGCCGATGTCTTTGATATGAAGATATCATTGGCGCACTCTGTAAAGAAGCACTACAAGGAAGTCCTGGAAGATCCAGCAGAATGGGCAAAACTCTGTGTCAACAAGTATGGTGCAGATGTGATTACACTGCATCTCATCAGTACTGACAGGCAACTCAAAGACACCTCACCAAATGATGCGGCGAAGGTTATTGAAGATGTCTTGCAAGCAGTGAAAGTACCGCTTCTGATTGGTTCAGCAGGTGATCCTGAGAAGGATGGACCTGTGCTTGCAAAAGCCGCAGAGGTCTGTGAAGGTGAGAAGGTTCTATTGTGTTCTGCAACAGTTGATGTCTATGAAGAAATTGCTTTGGCTGCAAAGAAGCATGACCAAGTTGTTCTATCTTGGACATCCCTAGATATCAATCAACAGAAAGAGCTCAATCGACGGTTGGTTGAATGGCTCCGAACCGATCAGATTGTAATTGACCCAACAACTGCAGCGCTCGGATATGGTCTAGAGTATGCATTTACTATGATGCAGCGAATGCGCCTAGGAGGATTACTAGGTGACAACGAACTGAACTATCCAATTAGCTCAGGGACTACCAATGCATGGGCTGCACGAGAAGCTTGGTTGAATGTTCCCGAACTAGGTCCACGAGACCTTCGAGGTCCAATTTGGGAGAGTGTCACTGCACTAGCACTTCTACTCGCCGGTAATGACCTGTTTATGATGATGCATCCGGCAGCTATCAAGACAGTTCATGACCTCGTTGATTGGATGAAAGAACATCGGAGAGTTCCTGCAGAGGACTATCACGATTGGACCACAATGTCCATTCCGGAGGGGATCTAAATGGCTAAGCTACCCGGACCTCTTGAGATATATCCGCTACTTCCTGGCACAAACTGTAAAGAATGTGGCGAAGCCAACTGCATGGCTTATGCAACTAAGCTAGCTGAACATACTGTGAAGATGAGGGCTTGTACACCTTTGCTGTTGGAAGCCAAATATGCAAAGAAACTTGCCAAGTTGGAAGTTCTTGTTCGACCCCCAGTGAGGGAGGTTGTAGTAGGTGTCGGAGATAAGGCCGCCTCAATCGGTGGTAAGCTTGTCCTTTATAGACATGATCTCAGATACACCAACGAGACATCTCTTTTTGTCGACATTCCTGATACACTTGATAATGAGGGTATCTCCAAGAGAGTAAAGACAATCGAAGACTGGACCTATGTCTATATTGGTCAAAATCTGCGTCTAGATGGAATTGCTCTTCGTGGAGTGTCAAAGGACCCCCAGACCTTTGCAAAGGCTGCCAAGCATATTGCCGGAATCACAGATTGGCCAATTGCCCTCTGTTCACTTGATCCAAAGATGTTGTCAACTGCAGCAAACACAATATCTGACAAACGCCCACTCTTGTACGCTGCAACAATGGACACTTGGGCTGAGGTGAGTGAGATTGCTATTAGGCATAATCTTCCACTTGTTGCATACGCTCCAGGAAACCTTGATAACGTGGCGACATTGGTCAACACTTTGCGCGCAGTAGGAGTCGGGGATATTGTTATTGACCCTGGAACTGCATCTAGGGCTGGTCTTGGATCAACTATTGACAATTTCACTCAATTGCGTAGAGCCTCTACTGTAAATGATGACGAATCACTGGGCTATCCAATTATGGGGACCCCCATCTCCGTTTGGGCGAACCATAAAGAAGGGGAAGCCGCATATCTGACTCAATGGGATGAGGTTCTCACGGCCGCAGCTCAAATTGTAAGGTATTCAGATATAGTCATCATTCATAGTCTTGACATGTGGACTAATCTACCGTTAACTTTCCTACGTAATAATCTCTATACAGATCCAGTCAAGCCGGTTGCGGTGGAAGCTGGTCTCAAGGAATATGGAAATGTAGGACCTGATTCGCCAGTGATGTATACCACCAACTTTGCATTGACATTCTTCACCGTTGAAAGCGATATTAAGCAAGGTAATGTTGATGCATACCTTGTAGTTGTTGATACAGAGGGTATGAGCGTACAGTCTGCGGTTGCTGGTCGAAAGCTGACTGCTGAAAAGGTCGCAGAAACCCTTGAGGAAGTTGGCATTGCAGATAAGGTGAATCACCGGATTCTTATCAGTCCAGGAATGGCTGCGAGAATCAGTGGTGAAACCGAAGAGGCATCAGGCTGGACAGTAAAGGTCGGTACACAGGATTCGAGTGGGATTCCGAAATATTTGCAGGAAGGCAAATGGAACGAAGAGTGATGCACCTATCACAACGATATTAGGGGCTTAATGCCCCTTCTTTTCTATTGTTATTGTGAGTGAGCCACATGATAGAACGTCTTGTATTTTCGGTGTCGGGCAAAGGTGGCGTAGGAAAGACTACACTCTCTGCTCTGCTTTCAAGAGTATTTGCTGAAAAGACCAAAAGGTCGATGCTACTGGTTGATGCAGATCCTGTGATGAATTTGCCCCGCGCAATGGGCGTTGATATTCCCTCATCAGTCGGAGAGATCGCGACACAGATGCGAAAAAGCATCGACGATGGTACTCTTCCAGCTTCAGCTGCAAAACAAGACATCTTGGAAGGCGAAATCTTTGAGTCACTCGTTGAAGGGGATAGATACGACTTTCTCGCAATGGGTAGAACTGAAGGTGAGGGGTGCTATTGCTATGTTAACAGACTCCTCACTCAGATTCTTGATAGGCTATCGTCCAACTATGAGATTACTCTTCTTGATATGAGTGCTGGCCTGGAGCATTTCAGTCGACGCACGAACAGAAATGTGGATGTGCTCATTATAGTAATTGATTCATCCAGAGCTGCATTTGAGTCTGCCCTGCGAATTCGAGACCTTGCCAAAGAAGTTCATATCGATTTCAAGAAACTCGTGGTGATTGGTAATCGTATACCCGATAGCCTTGTCGATGCTATTACAGCAGGTCTTGAAGAAAATAACCTTCAGCTTGCGGGCATGATACCCAACGACGATGAGGTTGCCAAATTGAATTATCTTGGAAAACCAGTGTCTGAACTTCCCGCAGATTCTCCTGCTCTGATAGCAGTTGAGGAGATTGCAGAGAACTTAGGATTACTCAGCGAAACGACAATGATGAAGCTTCTAGGTCAATAAAACAGTCATTTCCATTTGTTCTCATTTCAAACCATAGATGTCGATAAACGCTCATTAGTGTAACAATGTTTGTCAATTTACGAAAACAATTATCCAATTATTTGTTCAATTTCGAAACCTCTATATGTTGCTTAGCGAATTGTCTTTTCGCCTGAGGCGGCGGTGATTGGTCACGAACGACTGGACCGAGCGTTACAAGGATAAGGTAGTAGATGCTACCCACGCGATTAAGGAAATCAAGAGGGGTACGCGTATTCTTCTGGGTACAGGGTGCGGGATTCCGCATCATCTGGCACAAGAATTAGCCAATAACGCAGATAGAATGGCGGACAATGAGATAGTGCATCTCTTGACTCTTGGAAATACGCCTTCTGCAGACCCAAAATTCCAGTCTCAGTTCAGACATAACACATTCTTTGTTTCAGATAACATTAGGGATGCGGTTTCAGAGGGGAGAGCTGACTACACTCCCGCACAACTCTCAGATATTCCATATTTCTTTACCTCAAGGAGAATTCCCTTGGATGTTGCTTTAATTCAGGTTAGCCCTCCCGATATCTATGGGTATTGTTCCTTAGGAATCTCTGTTGATATTACAAAGGTCGGCGCAGAGTGTGCCGATTTAGTCATCGCGCAGGTAAATGAGAACATGCCGGTAACCCATGGTGAGTCATACTTGAATGTCAAAGATATTGACTTTCTAGTTCCATTTAACGAACCACTCGTGGAATTCGAGGAACCTGAAGTAAGTGAACGCACTGCACTAATTGGGAAATACGCTGCTCGCCTGATTGAGAACGAATCCACCCTTGAGATGGGGATTGGCACCATTGCCAGAGCAATTACTGACAATCTCATCGAAAATGGTATCAGCGATTTGGGTATTCACACTGAGATGTTCAGCAATAATATGATTGACTTGCTTGATAGTGGAGTTGTCACAAATAGAAAGAAAGGAATCAACGAAGGAAGGGTCACTGCAAGTTTTGCAATGGGGACTAAGAATCTCTACGATTACGTAAACAACAACCCGACTTTTCAATTCAAAGACACATCTTACGTGAATGACCCCGTGATAATAAGTCAAAACCGAAAAATGGTTGCTATCAATACAGCTTTGGAAGTAGACCTCACTGGCCAGGTGTGTGCTGATTCAATCGGTCATAAATTCTATAGTGGGATTGGTGGGCAAGTAGACTTCATTCGCGGAGCTTGGCAATCTGAAGGCGGAAAAGCCATTATATGCCTAAAATCTACTGCGTTGGATGGTGCTGTTTCAAAGATAGTCCCTCGACTCAGCGAAGGTGCCGGTGTTGTAACAACAAGAGGAGATGTGGACGTTGTTATCACAGAATACGGATTCGCAACGCTTAGAGGTCGTACTATTCGAGAGAGGGTTCTATCACTGATTGCCATCGCACATCCAAAGTTCAGGAATGATCTTCTTGAAGCAGCGAAAAACATGCGATACGTGTTTGAAGATCAAGTACCGTTCCTTGCTCGAGGAACTTACTTCCCAATTGAATATGAAGCTGAACGAGATCTTGAGGGGCCCGAAGGACAAATTCGTGTTCGCGTACGGCTCATCAGACCAGACGATGCCGATAGAATCAAGCATCTGTTTTACAGTTTGGGTGAGGAGTCCATCTTCTTCAGATTCCTTACTCCATTGAAATCTCTCCGAAGACAGACACTGCAAGAGTTCTATTACGTTGATCAGGATTCAGATATTTCACTTGTAGCCGCGATTCCAGAGAATGGTGATCCTGACTGTGAGAAGATAGTTGCTGCAGGGCGATACCTTCTGAACCCACGTACGAATCAAGCGGAATTCGCCCTACTTGTTCAGGATGAATATCAGAATCGTGGGATTGGAACTTTCCTCCTTACACAGATGATGCGGATTGCAAAGAGTAAAGGTGTCAACGCATTCATTGCCTATGTACACCCGAAGAACGTTCCCATGATTGATTTCATTCATCGAACTGGTAAACTGATTGAAAGTAAACTAAGCATTGAAGACGACCAATACACCTTCATTCTCAGACTCTAGGAACGCATTTGTCCTCCACTAATGATTAAATAGACCGCCTCATACTATTCAATTACAGGATACGCAGGTGCATATATTTGGAAAATACCAGTATTGATTTCCTTGAAATCCAGAAGAAGATACTCCGACTGATGTTCAAGAGTCACCGAATGCTTACTGCATACATCTACGCCAATGTATTCATCATTTACGGTATTATGGTATGGGTTGGACTCTTCATATTGTGGATGGGCCTTCCACTAGAGCTTGCTCTTATTGCCTTCACAATAATTGCAATTCCACTTCTTGCTGCCCCTATTATCTATCGTCATGTGAAGCGAACATATCCCATTATCCAAGATGCAGGAAAAGTTCTTGAAAGCGTTAGAGCTGATTTGGATAATCGGCATTCTGCTACTGGGCTTTCCACTTACATTACACTTCTCTTCAAGATAATCCAAACAGAAAAGGACGAATCCGAAGAAGCAGATATTGAACAAACACGTATGGCTTTGAGAAAGAGTCGATTTAATGTCCTATCAGAGATTATCCTTCAGGGCTTTCTGTTTACTCTTGCCTTTGTCAATTTCTTGATCCCCGAAATTCTATTGATTCTTGAACAATCTGGTATTGGTGGGCTTCTTGCCAATCCGATTATAGTAGTAATAGGAATTCTACTCATCATCTTGGCCATTCGCTGGGGAATATACATACAATGGCAATTACTTGTTCGTCGTTGGCTTAGAATTATCAGGGCTTCTTGGAGTGGGGTGAAGAACTTGAACGGATGGTGTTATCATCTGAAAGTGAGGAAGATGGAGGAACCTCTCATTGAACACTCCCGTTCCTCGTCGTCCCGATTCATGGCCACAAAGTCAACGACGTACCAAATACGAGAGATGGGCCGAGCTTCTTGAAGCATGTGTTTGGGAAACAAGAACGCAGAGCTGGCTTATACGTACTCTTGGAATGAAGACTCAAATCATCAAAGAAGATTTAGATTTTCTTCTAAAAGCTGAACTGATTGAACAGGTAGATGCCCCTGAAGTAGGGATTTTCGTATATCACACTACAGAGAAAGGAAAGGATGCGCTGAATAAATTCTATCAGCTTATCACACAATTCTTTGTCTAATCGCTCATTCGAACTTTGTGAACGAGAATAATCCTGCGAGTATTGTAATGAGGCCTACCATTACCATCCCGCCTGCAGTGTTGTAAAGAGGTACGCCTTCCGCCATTATTCTGATCAAAATCTGGCCTGCAATGAAGAGAGCGATACCAGTACCCAAAATGGCTTTGGGAATTAGGAATTTTATACTCTCGTCTTCTTGTATTTCTTCTACAGGTTCCTCAGAAATGGCTGGCATCTTAACATCGGATCTGTAAAATCTTAGACCATCTGGACTAATCCCTCCGTTGATTGTACCACTCTCTACAAGTTCTGTTATCAATGTTGAAACAGCTTCTTCACTAATATCGAGATGTTCGGCAATCAAGCCAATCGCGCTAAAGTTGGTAGAGATGAGATGTGAAATTTCCTCCTTGATTTTTGATTTGTCCTGGAGGGTTGTATCTAGAGTCATGTCCTTCACCTATTAGCTTCGCTAATTAGTTTGAATATGTACTATTGGTTTCGCGCACGAGAATAGAATATGGGGCCAACTATGGACTAATTTCCCACAGTCCATTATATACTAACTTTCCATTGCTTTTCATGTGGTATTCGATGACAAATAATAGCGTAAGTATCGAAACAGATTCACTGACAAAGAACTTCGGCTCACTTAGTGCCGTTAGAGACCTAAACCTCCGGGTTCCCACAGGGGAGTGTTTCTCACTGTTGGGCCCAAATGGTGCCGGTAAAACAACAACTGTGAGAATGCTTTCAGGTCTTCTTAGTCCCACTTCAGGTACTGCCAAGGTCTGCGGCTTCGATGTTCGCGAAGACAGAAATCAAAGCTGTAACAGGGTTGCTACCAGAGGCTCCAGGATTGTACTCCAAGCTTTCGGCAGTGGAGTTTCT
>JARGGA010000140.1 GCA_029210805.1 Candidatus Thorarchaeota archaeon | reverse complement strand
AAACTCCCAACCCCGTGTGGGGCGGATATTCATATGTCGCACCGGACTGGTGCGATGATTGCAAATTCGAACCATGTTTGAATTTGTTTAATTCCGATTCGTGGGAGGGGAAAATCATCCCCCGTTACTGTGGGGATGAGATAGGAAAACCAACCATGTAAAAAAGAAGTGAGGTATTAAAATGAGAACATATTTATTCAATGTATCTGTCATCCCCCCTGAATTTGAAGGGAATGTGCAGATACGAAACATTTCGCCCCAAGAGGCGGGAGAAATACTGATCAACGGATTTGAATCATCCATCGGTCATCAAAGCACCGCCGATGTGATTTCGGCTTTGCTGGAAATAAAAGTTCCAGTCCAAAGACTGGATACTAGAATGAGAGATGGTGACGTTGTTGTAGCTTTTCAGCTACAGCAACGTTTGCCAGAAGGTATAATTCTCAGTGCTGATGAACTGAGAAAATTGCCTTTTCAGTTTAGGGTTTTAAATTTCACGAGGTGACCTAAGTGAAAATAGCCCTAAGCCAAAGAAATGACTCAGTCAAAGATATTGTGTCGCGTGCTTCAAGAGTTCGTTCAGAAGCATCGCGGGAAGAGGTATTCAATGCCCTCATGAAGGAGCTTGCCTATATCAAAGATATCAAGGCATATGCTGAGGGGATGGAAGACCTCTTGAAAAGCACCATTGAAGATCTAGCAGAGATGCTAGACAAACTTTCGCCTGCAATAGGCGATAAAAAAACAACCATGTCGAATGGGATTGAAATACAATCGACATGGGTCAAGATACGTTCAAGTCTTGACAGAGACAAAATTATAAAATTTGTCCGAAAAGTAAATAGTCTCACAAAAATTCAGGCTGAAGCTTTCGTTCAGCAAGAAATGAGCACTATAAACACGCCCTCATCAGGAAAGCCAATCCTTGAAGGTCCTGATGGGATAAACTATTGGAGGAGAACCTCCTTCATTAGAAAATAGGTGATAATAATGAAAATACAAAATAACTTACAATTCCTGGCTGAAAAATCTGAAACCTTTTTCAAGCAGATGGTAAGAGAAATCTTCACGAAAGAAATCTTAGAATGTGGAACCATGTTCATAGAGAGCTCTTGTGAATGTGACTTGAAAATAGATCTCAAAGAAATGTGGGGTCGTGGTTATATATTCAAAAGCGACGAATTTGAATTTAACAACGACTCTGAAGAGTTTAATATATCTCTTCAAAATGTATCTGTTGAAAAAAATGGAGTATTCATCCAATACACCATTTCCTATCGTTAAAGGTGATTTAATGAGTGCTCCGAAATTACCTGCGTCAAGCAGGTTTGTAACGAAGAAGGAATATGACAGAGCAATCCGTAACTGGTTGCAAATGCCGTATCCTTCTGCTGCGAAGCTCAAAGCTGCTACAAATGCTACAAAGAAAGGTAGCAGGAGGGTTTCGGCTGAGTGATATGGGTAGCTACCCTTATCCTCATACTTTTATCTTGCTGTTGTGGGTTGAAAACCCACTTCGAAAATACGGAAAAGCGAAGAAAATATAGGTGATACAAATGAATAAGAGTAAAATCAACAAAACAAAGAACCAAATGCGCCGAGCAACAAATGCTCTGTGGTTTGCCACAGCGGGCGCTCGGGTAACATGGAATATTGTCGGGGAAAACCTCAATCATTCAAAAGTCAGAGTTCGTATTGATGGAAATCGAGATGAACTCTTGAAGGGTTTGATTGAGAACCAAAAATCAATCTTGGAGAAGTATGGCGTCAAGATAACGGGCGCAAACACTTTAACAGGATTGCTCATTCAATGTCAGGTGGTGGCTGAATAATGCCCGAAATTGTAAGAGCAGTAAGAATACAAGACATATATGAGATTAGACCAGACTTGATACATCCCATATATGACGCCATTAATGCAACAAAAGAAAGACTTGCATATTATGGCTATGATATCTTGTGTTCAATCATTGATGGTTATTACCGTTCAAGGATTGTCTATCAGAAACCTGGTGGAAAAACTATATATGAACAGTACTTCAATGAAACAACCTTATATGAGGATCATGAACATGAGAAATATATAAGGCTTGAATTTAGGGTTCAATGGACACATGAAAAATATTCACCGAATACACAAGAAGTTACAACTATCCTCAAAGAGGAACTCAGAAACAAACTTCAAAACCTATATTCGGCGGAAACCATATTCGGCCACTATATGGAGATAACGCCTGATATGTCCCATATATTGGTTTGCCTGTTCTTTGAAAGACTTTGAAAGAGGACTATGAATAATACGGAGGGGCTTTGCCCCTCTTCTTTATTGAAGTGATAATATGGATAGAACGAAAATTAAAAAGCATGTAACAACATCTACATGCAATATTGAACGAGGTATGAGATATATTGAACTTGCGTCTTGTATGGATGATTGCGGGCTGGCTCGTACCTTGCTATTGAAAGGTGAAAATCTGATGATTGAAGGAGAGAAAGAAATGCGCTCTTCTTCTAAGTATCAACAGAGTATCAACACAAGTATAGTAGATCCGCATAGAATGCGGATCTACTACCTGGAAAAAGAATAGATATTGAATATTCCTTTTTTTTATTACCACACCACAAGGCGAATTCGCGGAGAGTTTTACGAGAAAGGCTATAAACGAATTCGTCGTGTGGGGGGTTGTCGTGGCGTGTGCCGTCATGGACACACACGATAGTAACACACACTTTAGAGGTGGTATACTATGACTAAAAACAACATTAACAACATTACCCTGGTTTACTCAGGTGAAGATACGACTAATACCCATAAGTTTGAGCCAGCAGGTGCACGCGATAAGCGTGTCCTTGCAGCAAACAAATTAAGGTCATTTACTTTATATGTAGAACAGACAGAAGGATTTGACCCCGATACCGTGGAGTACATCTTCACAATCACAAAGAAAACTGTTCAACCTGTTTCGTCTGAGTAAAAAGAAGGGGGTTCCCCCCTTCCCTTTTTTTTCTATAGAAGGTGATAATATGAAAAAGAACAAACATAAAAATAATATTAACTATAATATTGATCTAAGTATCCAGCCTAGGTATTTTGGTCAGTATCTTGTGAGTTTCAGAATGATCCAATCCGAATTAGTATTCGGATTGGATCTATATGGGGAGATGGGTTTCTCAGAAAGGCGAACGATTTTACGAGAAACGTTATAACCAAAAACGGGGATGTGTCGTGTGGTGATGTGCTCATGAACGATAAGAATCTTATAAGTAATACAGTTAATTTGAATGAAAACAAAAGACTAGAATGGAGGAGATGAAAACAATGTGGTATATAGTCTGGACTGACAAGTTCTTTAGTGGCTGGGGTCACGCAAAGAGCAAGAGCAATCGATGTTTCTTTGGTCCTATCGAGAGCGCTAGAGTAGCAAAGGAGATTATCGACCTAATCAAAGGAACACGGGACGAATGGATTCGTTGGGATTACACTCACGGAATCCCGAATGACACGGCTTCGACAATCACATCCTATGTGGATTTAAGAGGTTGGCTGTCACGTGTTGCTCCGAAACGCTACAAGGCATTGAAGAAGGAACTCTTTCTCTGTCCTAGCCAGAAGCAGACCAAAAGCAATCGACGCGGATACAGACGTACTGTTAAGAATCCGCTGGGAACGACAACGCTCACCTCAAAGGAAGAAGCAGCTCTCTTCAAGGCTTTTATGAAGATGAAGTATCGAGTAGATATTAAGAACATCCGACTAAGCCGAAGAAGGGGTGAGAGAATAACGGCTGGTGGTAGTGGGATACTTTATATCCATGAAGGTCGAAGTGCCTCATGGATGCACAGAACAGAGAACGGGAGCTGGTTCAAGGCAAGCTGTTCATATTTATCAGATGAGGGATTCTAAATGCCAAATCTGAAAGGAATCAGACAGGGA
Source organism: Candidatus Thorarchaeota archaeon (assembly GCA_029210805.1). Taxonomy (GTDB): domain Archaea; phylum Asgardarchaeota; class Thorarchaeia; order Thorarchaeales; family Thorarchaeaceae; genus MP5-2226. The sequence goes on along the minus strand of JARGGA010000140.1, from coordinate 4,017 downwards.
AGCCTTCTCCGTTTTGAGGTGAAGGTCAATGCATCAGACAAACGAAATCAGGTGTTTGGTCACGAGTTACTGTTTACCAACATGGTGACTAGTAATATGTTCATCACAGGACTAATTAGCTGGGTGCATCAGGCACGAATCAAAGTTCTTGTTGAGGAAATACCTCTTACAAAGACCGATAGGAAATGGCTCGTGGTTGTGGAATTCATAATGAACATGGATAGCACCAAGGGAAAGAATGGTTGTGGTATCTGGGAGCATAAGACCAAACTAGACGCTGTGCAACATGCCTCTGATCTTCGGAGGAAGCTGAAGAGCAAAAAGACATGGAATGAAATTGAAGGGACTCTCAATCTCATCAAATACATAAAAATCTAGCGGAGTGATAATCAATAAAGGAAAGGTCGTAGCAAAAGAGATAGGTGATAGCATGACGGAATGTTCTCTTAAGTGGTCTGGTATAGACAGTCTTGGTATATGGAATGACATAGTTGCAGAAGCAACCATCGAACGCGAACGCAACGGTAAGAGGTATGAAGGAACGATTCATATCAAAGGATTCGGTGGCTATAAGATATCCGTTGAAGCAAAACACATCAGAGAAGCAGCTAAAAAGATTCAGAACAAAATTCATGAAATAACGAATATACGCATCAATGAAATATATGAACGCAGGTACATGTTCAATGATTTAGTTGATGCGGAATAGGCGAATGCATTCACTAGAAGAGTTAAATACCAAAAAAACAAAATGGTAAAATGGTAAGTGGTGATACAATGAAAATAACAATTGAACATATAGCAAAGCTCACTCGAAACGTCGTGGCTGCAATGACCATGACCGAGACGAAGGACAGTAGCAGTACCTATTATGTCATGCAAGTATACAATGACATTGTTCTTACGGTAAGAGGTAAGAGCAAGCACAAAGAATACTATAGTAGGTATGCACTGTGGGGCTTCAGGAATCCAGACGATCCTAAATTATTAGCATGGGGTGAAATAGATCCCAATGGTATTAAAAAGCATAAGAAGAATCTTGGTAACCCCGAACATACATGGCATCTCAACAATGCGAAGGCAGCTTGGGCAAATCATGAGATGTTACCAAGGTCAGCTACTGAAGGACGTGATACGCATGAAATGTAAGAAATCAATACTAATATGTGATTCAAATACATCGAGTGATAAATATGATAACCATAACTATTTCAATTCATTGCTAGATGTAAGACATGAAAAGCATTATGATTTATCTGAATTTGAATCTGCCATGGAACGGCTATGTTGGTATATTGAGAAGGAACACCCTGAGGGAGAAGTAGGGATAGTTGTGACCATGGATGATGGTGGCGACTGGTATTCTGGTAATGTCATAGTCGGGACACATAATAGTGTGGAGTATGATTTCAGTGAGTATTTTTCCCGCGACCCTGAAGTAAATGAAGGGCTTCGATTCCCGCAGGGGACTGTACACTATCATCCTTTGATTGATAGTATACATAATTATCTTCCATCTATTGGTGATATACTCAATTCTGCTGATATGGCTAGTATTATTGGTGAGTTTGTGTGTGGTGTTGTGAATCATGAAGGGAAGATGATTATTGCGATAGTCAATCGCAATACAAGAAAGGATGCTACATTTGAGGAATATATTGCTAGGTACAATGTAGCATTTAATAGTGGTAATCGAGCTGAAGTCATTCGGCTTGAATTTGAGTGCATTAACTATCTGAGAGAGAAAGGGATGATAAAATTGTACAGATACACCCAAGATAGATAAAACCTTCCTTGAGTTTTGAACGGAGGTGAAAAAGTGAACTATAGGAGTCGCCATATCTTATTAATGGAAAGCGTATCACCAATGAGCACACACAAACGATCTTTTAGGGTTGGCGACTCCAACCCTTCCCACATATGGGATCTTGCAGATAATATGTATACTACGTATCCTGCAATTATCAATATCATGTTCGTATCCGCATAGTATGCGGATACAAACTATTGTTTTTTTAAATGAGGCGTTCACCGTGCAGTTAACATTAGTTAAGGGCTGTGTTGAGCGTAAATCGAGCTTTGCTCTTGCAGTTAATCCGTATTCTATACGGATTAACTCATTTTGTGTACTTAAGGTTTGTAGTAAATTCATTCGCGGAAAAGGCGAAGAGATTTACGAGAAATCTTTTAAGTACTTGCGCGAATGGTCCGCGTGAAATCGGGATAATCAAAGAGGTGGTTTAATAACATGAGAATAGATACATTAGCAAAACGAATTGATATCATCTTAAAGAAGAGGCAAGAAGAGGTATTAAATACCTCATCTAAATTCACTCCCTTCTATGATAGTTATGATGAAACACGTACGAATTGCTTACATTGGTGTGATGATTTCGATGGATGGTATAATCTGTCAGATCCTCAGTTCGTTGAATATCTGCTTGAGTTGAAGCAGGAAGGAACCAGATGTAGACTGTGTACTTGGAACGTGGATGGGTGTACTCTCACACTCAGTGAGGACGAATACATAGATGAGATACTAGACATACTAGGTGTCTCTTTTACCCATAAATACGCCAACAATGAATATATCAACAAAATAAGATTTGTTCTTTCCAATATTATTTATGACAAAGATCTATATGGACCTTTAAAGAGTTTTTCATCAGCACAGAGGCATGACCTCTTACCTCTTATCCTGGCATTGAGAGAAAATGCAGAGAGATGGGGGTGGAGAGAATGAGAAGAGAATTCGAGCTAGCACCAACAATTGTTGAGATACGGGCACACCTGAATGATGGCAAAACACGGCAAGAGGTATCACTCATGAAGTGGAACGTCATTCTTGAATTCTTGGGATATATCGATAACACTATTGGTGATCCATGTGGGTTCTGTTTTACAGAAGAAGGGGGGGCTACGCTCTGTGCAGAGTGTGAATGCAACACTAAGGAGATCTGCATGGATGTAGAAGCATATGCTAATGCTACTGAAAAAGATATTTTAGGTGCAAAGAAAAGCCTATTGAACGAGATAGGTAATCTAACGTTAGAATTGTACCTAAAGGTAAGACAGATACGAGAAAAAATCAAGGATCTTGAAACTACCTCTTACCGTGACGGGGAGGCGTGATTTGAGTATGTCAACCAGTGGGATACCGTACAAACGAAATGTAGGGCCTCTATGTACAGAAGTGTACACAAGGGTAAGAGATGAACGAAAAAGCATACGCATAGTGTCCCAACGGAGTGCTATGACCAACGGTAAGAGGTATTTCCGTCTTTATCCGCGCTGTTCTGTGCCCCCTACCTCTTATCGTGGTGTAGATTTGCAAATGAAGCCATATGGTAAGACTTTTTGTATCGTAAGGGTTACACGTGAGGTATTTTGTTCCGGACTTGCATATATATATAATACATATGCGAATACCGAACATTTTTCCACATATGAGGAAAATAATAGCCAATCGCCGAATACCTCTTCTCTTATCGTCGATAATATCGCCGATTTATTATCACCTGCCACCCCTTTTCCGACCAGCACCCCACTTTTTCGACACCTATACCGTACATTTCGTTTGTACGGTACAATCGATTTGCAGAGGCTACCTCCTCCCTTTGCAATGACCGGGGAGAATAACTACCCTGTAACCAAATTCGCAGGCGCGTGATACCATGAGAGAGAGAGATTTCGTCGATAGGTTCAAGTCCGATCTAATGCATACCATTATGGACCCATTCAAGAAGAACACATCCGTAATATTACAGCTCGCACGGCTTGCACGACTTGCATTTGACAAAGATGGTAATGAGGCCCCGCCAACGCTGAACGGCGATATATTGTTCAGTATTGATGATGATATGCTCGATGAGTATATCAAAGATGATGACATACCAAGAGGACTCACCCTGAGTGTCCTCAAGTGGGTGCTCATCTTTGACATGCTGGATGATGTTAGTACAATCATGAATAACCAGTGTGGAATGTGTAAGGTAGCCTCTTTCATGGACAGAAATG
>JARGGA010000139.1 GCA_029210805.1 Candidatus Thorarchaeota archaeon | reverse complement strand
TGGCGATGGCTAATAACTACGATAATCCCCTCCTCAATCCTATAGCCTCTTCATCATGGCCAACCTGGCGATATTCAGACCACTATTCATTCCTTAGTGCGGGATATCCCAATATCATCTTCGCTCATGAATCTGGTGGCGATGAAGATACGGCGTATCATACTTCGCGGGATAATTGGAAAAATTCAATGTACGATTACTCAATTGCAACTGATACTACGGCAAGTATGGCTGCCGCAATTGCATTTGTCCTGAGTAGGAAAGATAACCAAAAAGTTTACGAGAAACATGACATTGTAGGACAGTCTTCGGGAGAAAGTGTAAGGCTCCAGATTCCAATGACCCTTAGAACTGAGATGGAGATTACTACCAGCTCAATCACTCCGGGAACAGTCCAATTGAGAATCATTGATCCATCAGGTACTCGGCTCATTAGTAGTGTAGTCAATTTGAACACTGGTTTCGCCTTCAACACATCTATGCTAGGAGTATATGAATTCACATTCACCAGTACACCTGCCACTACCGATTTCTCTGTGTTGATCAGTTATGAAGCAGATATAGAAGGAGACAAGGTTCCAGATAGCGAGCTTCGATGGTATGACACTTTCGGAATGCACTTTCTTGATGAAGACTTTGAGGACAATGATGAACCAGTAGAAGAAACCGAGGTGATTCCACCAGAGGGCGACCTTGATGATGACGGATTAACAAACTTCGAAGAAATCTACATCTATGGCACGGAGTACAATAATCACGATAGTGATTCGGATGGGATGAATGACGCCTATGAAATAGAAGTAGGATTAGACCCTCTTAGAAATGATGCAAGAGAAGATCCGGATTTTGATGGTTTGCTTAACTTAGACGAATATATTCACGGGACGCTCATATACGACAGCGACACCGACGATGATCTCATTTTCGATGGTTGGGAAGTTCTCTATGGTCTAGATCCACTCAGAGATGATGCATCAGAGGATCCTGATGGGGATACTATGGATAACCTGTACGAATACAGAGCCGGATATGACCCGCTCGTTTATGATGGTCCACTTCTGACGGTTATACCAACTACGATAGGCACAAGCATCGTTGTTGTCTTGGCAGTTGCATGGCTTGGCAGGCAATGGTGGAGAAAGCGAACATAAACTCCAGATAGCATTCAGCAAATTATCTCGGTGTTTAGATTCATTCAACATCTAGCAGTGAATGAGCAACAAGATACTGACAATCATTGAGCCTATGAACAGAATAGAGAGTAAAATAAGCAACAGTGTAATGCCAAGGAATGCAATCTCGGTTATGAGAAGGTATTGGTTGTACTTTTGGAGGTGTTTGATTTCACGACTCTTTTTTGGCGGATTCTCGTTTTTTTGCATTTGACAGAAGAGCTTACGAGCCGGGTCTAACGAATGTGAAATCACTGAATGATATAACATCTGCAATGATAACACAAATGCGGATAGTGCAAAAATGAGTGCAATTGTTCCATCCAGCACAAATCCGAGGTTCGCCAGCAGCGGGTCTGAAAGAATTAGATATGCACAAAGAATGATCACAGAACTCCCGGTTAATACTACAAAATTTACGCGTCCAAACCAGGCGGTCCCAGGATTGAATATACGTCGATCATAGAAAATCGAAACCTCGGGCTCAAGAACATCACTGGTCTTTTTGGAGATTCGCTCTCGAAGAACATCAATAACCTTCTGATGCCAGACGTAACCAGTGCGCTGTGTAACAAGAGTGGAAACAGTACCAGTACTTGAAGCAAATGCAACGATACCAATCACAAGAAAGAGGGGCACAGCAACCTAACCGGAGCTTTGGTCATTTGCCAGAGAGATTGCTGAGAAAAGCATCGCCATCATGACCATGTGAATGTTGAAGGCTTGATACGATTTGTCTATTGCATGCCTGAAATGATCCCAATGCTGAGTGTATTCTGTTCTTAGGGTATCAAGTTCCCAACGTATCATCGGTTGTTCATCAGACAATCTCTGTCCTCCATCTTTCTGTTAATCCCTCGGGATTCGACCAGTGAAGAATTTCCATGATTCGGGTTCATTTCCGTTCCTCAGGAATAGCACTACGATGAACCTAACATTCCCGGCAAGATAATTTCGTTCCACTACAAATCGAATGGAATCAAGGCGGCCTTCTTTCTTCATAGTTTCGTTGAACCAATGGATACCTCCTTCTATTCCAGCAAAATCAATTTCATGAATGAGATAACCGTTAATGTAGGACAAGCCTTTCTTCATAAGAGGTAGAGCCTGCTCTTCGTGTTGCTTATCAAGTAGCAATTCAATTTCTCTATCTATCTGCCTGAGTGGTTCTCTTGCATCAGAGGAGATGACAGTATACACTCCTTCAAGGAGTTGCTGTTGTGCGCAGCTCGAACAGATTTGCTTGGTACTATATTTCCATAATTCCTGAGATTGTTTCCTGCCACAGATGTCACATATTTGGACCATTGCTCAAACCTACTCGGAGGGGGCGTTGTTTTAGCAATTTAAATCACCACCCATTCATTTCGCTGTTTCTTTCCGGATTAATTCACTCAGCATCTGAGCCGCTCTCCTATAGTGTTCTTTCGCATTCGTGATGCTTGCTTCGTCATTGGAATCGTAATCAACAGTGATTTCCTGAAAGATTTCCTTATGCGTTGAGATTGATTCAGGTAGTCCATGAATTTGCAGCAATGACTCACAAGTATGATTCCTAACTAGATAATCTGCATCGCTGATTGAATCATAGAGTGCCTCAATAACCTCTAGAGTGTCGTAGTTACGAAGAAGTCTCGCAGCATCCATACGATCCGACCAGAAACCGGCGTTCTTCAATACTCCAAGGATGTATGGAATGAATTCAGTAGTCTTTTCGATGACATTCAAAGCATGGGCGATTTCAATCGTTGAACGTCCTCCAACTCTTACAAGAAATTCCTTCATGACCGGAACTGCAGCTTGAGACCTCATCTCTCGTAGACCCATTGGAGCCCAATAGCTACCGTCCTTCATCGATTGGATTAGCATCTCTTCAGCTTTATCTCTCTCTTCACCTTTGAGATATCTGGCAGCTGCAGGATTTATTCCATCATGCCACATCATGTAAGAATCGCCAAAGAAATTCTCCATGAAGTAGTCCCAGTCTGAGCCTGGCATGCATCTTGTCTTACGAAACTCAAATATGATGGTGTCGGTCAGTAATTCTCTATGGCAGAAAACGAATTTCCGAACTGGATCAGAGGAATCGATATCATTGTTGGAATTCTATCTGTTACAACTGCGTTTCTAATAATAATTGAAAGCATCTACTACAGGATATTTCTCATTTTGGTCCTCGTATTTTCTGTTATGGCTATTGGAATAGCTCGGGTTGCAAGGGCGGGAGCAGCAAAATCGAAGGGCTTGCCAAGGAGAGCTGTTAATTTAGTAGGAGGACTGACTGTTATCATAATTGCAGGGATTCTGTTTGTAGTTCCCGGATTGTCCGAGGCTTATATGATCCAACTCATTTCCATTGCTTGGATTGTATTAGGGCTAACGAGATTGATAATAGGAATTCTGGAAACAGAGGTGGATAAGAAACTAAGAATCCTTCAAGTAATCATCGGATTATTTACGATATCCGTTGCATTTGTTATCGAGATAATTCCCAATGTTGATCTTCTATTGGCACTGACGTTTCTTGGTAGCATTGTAGGTGTAAACGGACTCGCAAGAATGGCTAGAAGTTACTCAAAGGTATAATCATACTGGAATAATCAAGAAAGAGCCCTGAAAACTTTCAGTGACTCCTTTTTGGCCACTGACAATTAGCTTGAATATGCGTCCACTAGTTACTCAATTCAATCCCTGCATAGGGGATTGAAAACTCACTTACCCAAGTGCAGCAGAAAATCGTGAATCGGCACGAGTTGAATCTAAATCAGAATCCAGTCTTGCCCATTCCCAAATTTGGAGATCATCAGAACAATCTTCTAAGAAATATTCCAGTGCTGGCTTAGTGTTCCCTGATATCCAAAATAGTAAGCAGAAGTCCACTTGTTATGAATGCTTGCAATTCGCGAGTTATATTTGTAGTTTCCATTCAGGGCTTGCACATATCTATGACCCATATCAATCTCATGTAGATGAATCGGAGTCTGGTCGATTCATGATTTCAGAAAAACGAGGATCGCTCCGAATTGGATTGAGGTCCGAATCATGTTTCGCCCATTCTCGAATCTGGGAATCGTCAGCACACGCCAGCGAAAGTTGTTCAAAAGCCTGTTCGTTTTTTCCAGATAATGAGAGATAGCATGCTAGATTGTAGTGAGCCATCTTTTCATCTTGAGAATTCTTTGCGAAGGACTTTGCGCGATGTGTCGCATCTATTGCTCCGTTTAGATTACCCATTTCTTTCATCGCAAATCCTTTGTTACTCCAAAGGCCAGGTAGTTCAGGCTCGATCTCAAGAGCCTTCTCAAAGGAGGAAACAGCATCTGAATAATCACCTATTCTTAGGTGACAATGTCCCATTTCATTCCAAATTCTCCAATCGTCAGGAAACTTATTCAACAACGATTTCAGAAGCTCCTTAGCCAGGTCCAGTTGCCCTGCGTCCTTGAGTTTGCTCGCTCGTAGAAGTTCGTCTCCAATTTCGTCCGACACATAAATTCCTCAGAAGCAGATTATTCCGTCGATTGCATTTGTATCTACTGATAATACACGTTCTTGATTTTCTTCTTCAATTTTGCATATGACAAGAGATCGGTTGAATCACTGAACTGATCAATAGAGCCAAGTCGAGATGGCAAATCTCGAACTTCTTTATCATTAATCGTTTCTCGGATTCGATTTGATATCTCATCTGCACCTATTGACGAGAACGGCCGACCGTGAAAAGAGTGAACTCTCGCATCAATTGATTCTGTAATGTTTAACTGATTGTGATACTCAACAGCCAGTTCACAGACATGGCTCCAATGCAGGTCACGAGTTTTCCAATTCTTTGCTTCAAGTGTTTCAAGAAGAAGAGGTTGCATCTCGTTTGATACCTTCAGTTTCTTGAAGGCAGTGCCAAACCATTTCGGATAAGGAGCATATTTTTTTTCCATTAAGAAACAAAGACGCATGATATCACGTACCAATCGAGAGGCAATTATCCTAGATCCAATCTCATCTCCCACATATCCTGCACGACCCATGAGATGATCCTCTTGACCAATTCTCCCCCATTGTGCCGCGAGTAGGTATCTCCAAACTTCATCGGGATAGTACTGGAATTTCTCTCGAATGTTGTGAAGTTGATTTAGACCATCATAGAATATTTTTCCACCTGTAACCTCGAGAAGGCTATGTTCGGTGAACGCAAGCCAGTCTGCTGGAACGGGCGTTTCATGAGGATTAAACCCGATACGACTTTCAAAGAAACTCCGTATTGTATAGAATTCAATTCTATGATTTATGGGTCCATCATTTTTGGGTTGTGCAACCCATGATTCTTCAGGTGTTTCTCGTGCGAAATGTGTTGGATATCCTTGAAAGCTACGCGGCAGACGTTCACTCAACATTTTTTTTGCAGAATCAGAATACTCCTTAAAATCGGACTCATTCAGAAATACTTCTATCCATAAGCCCCAACCATGATCAGTTGACATTTCGGTGTCGTAGCCCAATACATCGGATCCTTGACCAACCCGTCCAATAGAATACTGCAAATCTGGAAATGAATCTTCGATTAGATCCTTTAGCACCTCTTTGTAAAAAGACTCTGTTAATTTCACACCGGGTATGAATTCGACCACAATGAACACCACACATATCTTCAAGAGCTGCTAAATAAGTGAAGGGTTCTCCGCCAATAGATTTGCCTGTGAATAATCGGATTTACTCAAAGGCTGAAATGAGTAAGATATTTAAGCGTCGACAGGGAACACTTACCGTTACTTCGGTAGCTCGTAAGAAGGGATAAATTTGAACAAAAGAATAAGTATAATCATATTATCTCTTGCTTTTGGAGGTTTCTTTACGGTTCTTGTGGGTCCTGTAACAGCAGGAACGTTCTCACATGACTACACCGAACACATCAACAAGCCCGCAACAAACTCCTACGTTGGACATAGAGTTACTTTCACTGGATGGAATTGGGCTATCTCTGAGTATTCCGGAAGCTTGAGATCCGCTATGTATGGCTACGACTACATTGAAGAATCTTTTATTGAACAAAACACACTCGGGTATTCGAACTTCGTAAGAACCCATTCTAATTACCATACTCAGAAGTATATCCTTGACTACTGGCCTTGGTGGGGACATTATGAGGGCCAAAATTGGGATATTTATACAGATACATACCAATACGAGAATGACGTACATCAGTTCGTAGACTACTATAATGTCGCAGGTACGTAATTAGAATAAAACTAAGACTTCAGATCACGTATTGTGTGATCGGAAGTTCATTTATTTCAGAGGTAGGTATAAATTTGAATTGGAATCTTTCACATGTTTGTAAGGAAACGAATTCCAAGGTAATTGGTGTTTTGCTTCTCTTGGTTCTGAGCACCAGTCTAAGTATGAGCCATCCAAGTTACTCGCGAGATATACAGTCAAGACCCAAGATAAAGGTACCATCTCTTTCAGAAGGTTTTTTCTCCATACCTGAAAATACTTTTTTCGAATACACAGTTTCATTGAATTCGGTCCATTTTCTCAATAATTCATATGGAGTGTATCCTGTTGATGATTCTGTCCGTTTAGTTGCTCATTTTCTTTTTGGTTCCACAGACGAAGAGGGGCGAAGGGAGCTAACATTGTCATATAGTAGTTCGGAACCAACTTTGATCATTCCTGATGATTCGATTCCTATAACATTATCCTCTGACTCAACATTTGAGGTTCTAGGTGGGACACACAGTGGTCTTACTGGACAAACTAGTTTGTTTGGAGATTTGAACTGGAATGGTGAAGAAGAAACTATTACTGTTGCAACAAGTAACAATTCTCAGCTGATTGGAGAAATTCAGTATAATCCTGGGGAACGTCAAAATGCTTCCGGGGATTATCAAGAGGTTTTCTTTGTTGCAGTAAGAGGGACAAGCTTTCTCGGGGATGATGTTCATGCAACGTATTATTTCGATTATGATACAGGTATTGTGGTTTCAATACGAGGTACTCCGAGTGATTACTTACTCTTGGTTCTATCTGATATTGATTGGATTTGGGACACTATTTCTCTCACAGGAACCAATTATGATTTGGGACCTACTATTGCAGCATATCCTCAAACCACTCTACTCAACCCATTGGTTATACTCGTTCCAGCTGTGATGATAGGTTTTATTGGATTTGGTTTATATAGACAGAAACGACTGAAGTACAAACAAGCAGCAACCTCTACTGATCGAGGGCCTGATAAGCCTAGAAAAAAGAAAAAGAGAAAACGATGGTAATCGATTCTGAAGAAGTGTGTTGAATAATGTTAGGTCATATCAAAAAGGAAATTGAATATCCAAAGTACTTTGTAGCTTGGAAATGAGGAAAACGATACTATGAGTATTGCAAAATATACACTAAAAGCTATGAAACATAATATTACGTTACAAGTACCCATACTCATGGCCATAATTCTATCCAGCTTAGTAATTTCAGGAATTGGAATTTATTCGGATTTGACTATGTCTGACCTTATCCAAGAGGTACAAGATGATACATTGGTAGACATCACAATAGACCTTCTCGGTCCAACAAGAGGGTTCAGTAGTTCTCGAATGGATTCTGCAACATCCCGAATGAATCAAATGAATGAAATATTTTCTGCTCAAACCCTTGGAAGAATTGACAGTTACTCTGCACCTATAGATAATATTACCAATCCATATCGAACTAGGTTGATATATTCAGATTTACCATCACATATACTAAATGATATTGAGATAGTTGAAGGGAGATATCCACAAAGTATGAATGAAGCAATAGTTGCCTTCG